>CAZEGY010000038.1:0-15618 GCA_964511815.1 uncultured Rhodovulum sp. | reverse complement strand
GCGGAGGGGAAGGGGGGCCGAGCATTCCACTCGTCATGAATCCGGGCGTGGCCGCCCCAGAGGGCACACTGCACGACTCTCTCCGAAATGCGATCGCCGTCCAGGACGGCATCCGCCGGTTCCCCGGCTGACCTGCCTTCTTCTTGGCAAAAATACTCCCGCCGGAGGCACCTGCGCGCAGCGCAGGCACGCGCCGAAGGCGCCCCCGTGCCCCGGAGGGGCCGGAGTGTCGCGGAGTATGAACAGAGGGTAAACGGCGCGACGGTAATCGTGTAATTTCAAACACTTAAGTAGCTGCCCGCGCGCGAGACGCTGCGTGCGTCCGGGCCCGGTCCTCGGGTTTCGCAGCGGTCCCTCAGACCGGCAGGCGGACCTTGTAGACGCGCTCGGCGGTGCGGTGGCCCATCGCCTCCTGATCCTCGCGCGAATAGTCGCGGAGGATCCTGCGGAAGGCCGCGATCCAGGTCGGCAGGTCGCCGCCCCGGACGTTCACCACCGGCCAGTCGCTCCCCCAGAGGCAGCGGTCGGGGCCGAAGGCCTCGATCACCGCCTCGACCCACGGCCGCACCGTCGCGAGGTTCGCCGCGCCCGGCTCGACGTAGGCGAAGACCCCGGAGAGCTTGGCGACGACGTTCGGCAGCTCGGCCAGCGCGACGATGCCGCGGTGCCACGGCTCCCAGACCCCGCCGGCGATGTCGGGCACGCCGCAGTGGTCGAGCACGAACTGGGTACCCTCGCACGCCACCGCGAGCTCGCGGGCGATGCCGAGCTGGCGGGCGAGGAAGCACATGTCGAAGGGCAGCCCCCGCGCCCCGATCCTGCGGACGTTGGCGCGGAAGGTGTCGCTCTCGGACACGTCGTCGGTGGTCTCGTGGAGGATGCGGCGGAAGCCGACGACGCCGAGCTCCGGCGCCGCCTCGAGCCAGGCCTCGAAGCCGTCGTCGACCTCGGGACGGCAGCCGGCGATCGAGCCGAAGAGGCCGCTTCCCTTCTCCGCCGCGAGCTCGGCGATCATCGCCGCCTCGCCGCGCCAGTCGTCGGCGTCGACCTCCATGAACAGGGTGCCGCCGATGCCCGCACCCGCGGTCAGCGTCCGGTAGTCGTCGAGCCCGAAGCGCCGGCCCGCGAGCGCCGGCGCCCCGGCCATCCAGGCGTAGCGCTGGCGGTCGGGGTAGACGAGGTGCTGGTGGGTGTCGAGGAGGGGCACCATCGCCGGGGGCCCCGTCCTCAGGCCGGGTCGTCCATGCAGACCTGGCGCTGCTCGCCGAGCCCCTCGATGCCGAGCTCGATGACGTCGCCCGCCTTGAGGTAGGTCGGCGGCTTCATCCCCATGCCGACGCCCGGCGGCGTGCCGGTCGAGACGACGTCGCCCGGGTTCAGGCTCATGAACTGGCTGAGGTAGCTGACGAGGTACTTCACCCCGTAGACCATCGTCGCCGTCGTCCCGTCCTGCCGGGTCTCGCCGTTGACCTTGAGCCACATCCCGAGGTTCTGCGGATCGGCGACCTCGTCGCGGGTGACGAGCCACGGCCCGGTCGGCCCGAAGTGGTCGGCGGACTTGCCCTTGGTCCACTGGCCGTGGCGCTCGGCCTGGAAAGCGCGCTCGGAGACGTCGTTGGCGACGGCGTACCCGGCGACGTAATCGAGGGCGTCATCCTCGGAGACGTACTTGGCGCGCTTGCCGATGACGAAGGCGAGCTCGACCTCCCAGTCGGTCTTCTCCGAGCCCCTCGGGATGAACACCGGGTCGTTCGGCCCGCAGATCGCGCTCGTCGCCTTCATGAAGATGATCGGCTCGGGCGGCACCGTCATGTTCGATTCCGCCGCATGGTCGGAATAGTTGAGGCCGATGCAGATGTACTTGCCCACTCCCGCGACGCAGGCGCCGAGCCGCACCGAGGGATCGACCTCCGGCAGCTGGCCCGGGTCGATCGAGGCGAGCCGCGCGAGGCCCTCGTCGGAGAGCGTCGCCCCGGCGATGTCGCCGACGACGCCCGAGAGGTCGCGGATCCTGCCGCCCTTGTCGAGGAGGCCCGGCTTCTCGAAGCCCTCGGGGCCGTAGCGCAGAAGTTTCATCTCATCCCTCCCGTCAGAGCGATCTCGAGTCGGACCCATCGTCCGGCGACCCGGAAATCGCGGCAATTCGAGACTCCGACGCGGAGGGGCCGGCGCGCCGGCCCCTCCGCGTCAGACGTTGGTCCAGCCGCCGTCGATCACGTGGGCGACACCCGTGGTGAAGCTGCTCTCGTCCGAGGCGAGGTAGACGACGAGCGCCGCCACCTCCTCGGGCGTGCCGATGCGCCCCATCGGCTGGCGCGCGGCGAAGATCGCCCGCATCTCCTCGTAGTTGCCCTGCGCCTTCAGCCGCTCGTCGAGCGACGGGCTCTCGATCGTCCCCGGGCAGATGCAGTTGCAGCGCACGCCGCTGGTCACGAAGTCCGCCGCCACCGACTTGGTCATCCCGATCACCGCCGCCTTGGTGGCGCCGTAGGTGAAGCGGTTGCCCGCCGCGATGATCGACGAGGCCACCGAGGCGATGTTGACGATCGAGCCGCCGCCGCCCGCGATCATCCCCGGCAGGAAGGCCCGCATCATCCGGTACATGGCGACGACGTTGAGCTCGATCGAGAAGGCGAACTTGGCGTCGTCGGTGTCGAGGATCGTGCCGTGCTCGACGAAGCCCGCGCAGTTGAAGAGCACGTCGACCGGCCCGACCCGCCCGGCGAGCGCCCGGATCGCCTCGGCGTCGAGGACGTCGAGGACGGCGGTCTCGATGCCCTCGGCCTCGAGCCCCGCGAGCTTGCCCGCGTCGAGGTCGGTCGCGATCACCCGCGCGCCCTCGCGGGCCATGGCGAGCACAGTCGCGCGCCCGATCCCCTGCCCCGCCGCGGTCGCGAGGCACAGCTTGCCCTTCAGCCGGTCCATGAGCTCCCCCATCCTCGTCCCGCCGGTTTTGTCCCGTTCATCCGACACTTCCCCGGGCTTGTCTACCGCGAAGCGGCCGTCTACAGCCGGATCGACCCGGAGGAGCCGATGACCCCGACCCGCGCCGCCAGCATCGATGCCGTGATCTTCGACGTCGGCAACGTCCTCGTCCGCTGGGACGCCCGGCCACTGTTCCGCGACTTCTATCCCGACGACGCGGCGGTCGACGCCTTCCTCGCCGAGACCGGCTTCCACGACTGGAACCTCGAGCTCGACGCCGGCCTGCCGTGGGACGAGGGCGTCGCCCGCCAGGCGGCGCGCTTCCCCCGCCACGCCGCGGCGATCACCGCCTTCCACGCCCGCTGGCACGAGACCCTCCCCGGCGCGATCGACGACTCGGTCGCGATCCTCGACGCGCTCGCCGCCGCCGGGGTGCCGCTCTACGCGATCACCAACTACTCCGCCGAGAAGTGGGCCGAGACCCTGCCGCGCTTTCCCTTCCTCGCGTCGGCCTTCCGCGACACCGTCGTCTCCGGCCACGAGGGCGTGGTGAAGCCCGACGCCCGCATCTTCCAGCGGCTCCTCGACCGCAACCGCCTCGACGCCGCGTCCTGCATCTTCATCGACGACAACGCCGCGAACGTCGCCGGCGCCGCCGCCCTCGGCATCGACGGGATCCTCTTCACGAGTCCCGAGGCGCTTCGCCGAGGCCTCGAAGAACGCAGGATACTCGCCCCGTCCTCAGCCCGAAGCGCCTGACCAGCCGGAATCGCCCGTCCGCACCCTCCGAAAAGCGGCAGATCGACGCCACCGGGACCGGCGCGGCGAGGACCGGCGCCAGCAGCGCCGCGAGCGCCCCCTGCACCGCCGCGCGCTTCGCCTCGTCGAGCGGCCCGGTCAGCGTCATGTGGAAGCGGAAGCGGTCGAGCACATAGGGGTAGCCCCACTGCGCGAGGTGGGCCTCGCCGATCGCGTCGAGCCCGGCCCGCCGCCTCCGGTCCACCTCGGCCTCCGAGAGCGGCGCCCGGAGGGCGTCGAGCCCGGTGACGCACCGCGCAGCCAGCCATTCGAAGGGGGCGGCGTTCCCGTCCGGCACGAGCGCCACGAACCGCCCGATCGCCGCCACCCGCAGGGGCAGCGCAAACGCCCGCGCCCGCCGGGCCAGCATCGCGGCCGCCTCGTCGAGCCCCGCGACCGTCGCGCCCTCCGCGAGCCGGAACGGCGCCTTCAGCGTCGCGTGGAACCCGTAGCGCCGCGGCTCCGCGGTGACCGCCTCCCGCCGCGCCGCCAGCGGGGGCGGCAGGCCGGCCGGCGGACCCGCCGCCTTGCCGGTCTCCGCGTCCCACCCGAGCCACTCGGCGCCGAAGCGCGCCAGCGGCCCGGGGGCGGGCGCGAAATAGATTGCATGTCGCCGCCACCCGTCCATGTTGGCGCCATGCCACACGACGCGACCCTCCTGCAATCCGGCGAGACCGTCCTCGCCAACGCCCGCCTCGTCCTCGAGACCGAGACCATCCGCGGCAGCCTCGTCGTCCGCGACGGCCGCATCGCCGACATCGACGGCGGCGGGTCGGTCCCGCGCGGCGCCGAGGACCTCGGCGGCGACCTCCTCGCCCCCGGGCTGATCGAGCTCCACACCGACAACCTCGAGCGCCACCTCGAGCCGCGGCCCGGCGTCGTCTGGCCGGCGGAGGCGGCGATCCTCGCCCACGACGCCGAGCTCGCCGGCTGCGGCGTCGCCACGGTCTTCGACGCGCTCCGCGTCGGCTCGCTCGTCGACGCCGGCCGCGTCGGCTACGGCAAGTACGCCCGCCCGATCGCGACCGCGATCGCCGCGCTCGCCGCCGCCGGCCACCTCCGCCTCCGCCACGGGGTCCACCTCCGCGCCGAGGTCTGCTCGGAGACCCTCGAGGGCGAGCTCGCCGAGTTCGACGCCGGCGACGCCATCGGCATCGTCAGCGTGATGGACCACACCCCCGGCCAGCGCCAGTTCCGCGACGTCGGCCAGCAGCGCAAGTACGCGACCGGCCGCCGCGGCCTCACCGACGCCGAATTCGACGCCCACGTCGCCCGGATGCGGGCGCTCTCCGCCCGCGTCGGCGCCCGCCACGAGGCGGCGATCGTCGCCGCCGCCCGCCGCCTCGGCGCGACCCTCGCCAGCCACGACGACACCACCGAGGCGCAGGTCGCCGCCTCCGCCGGCCACGGCGCCCGCATCGCCGAGTTCCCGACCACCCTCGCCGCCGCCCGCGCCTGCCGGGCCGCCGGCATCGCCGTCATCGCCGGCGCCCCGAACCTCCTGCGTGGCGCCTCGCACTCGGGCAACGTCTCGGCGGGCGCGCTCGCCGAGGCCGGCCTCCTCGACATCCTCTCGTCGGACTACGCGCCGGCGAGCCTCCTCGCCGCCGCCGTCGCCCTCGGCCGCGCCGCCGGCGACATGGCGGCGGGCCTGCGCACCGTCACCGCCGCGCCCGCCGCCGCCGCCGGCCTCGCCGACCGCGGCCGCCTCGCCCCGGGCCTCGCCGCCGACCTCCTGCGCATCCACGACGCCGGCGCCCTCGCCATCCCCCGCGGCACCTGGGTCGCCGGCCGCCGGATCGCCTGACCGTCGCTTCTTCTTGGCGACAAATACTCCCGCCGGAGGCTCCCGAACCCTCCGCCCGCGGGCGGCCTCAATCCTCGCGCCACGCCTCCGCCACCCACGGCGCCGGCCTCAGGTAGTGGCGGAGGTAGCGCAGCGGCGGGTCCGGCCGGTCGGCGGCGAAGAGCCCGCGCAGGTGGGCGCCGGGCGTCGCCGGGCGGTAGCGCCCGCCCCACTGCCCGGCGATCGCGTGCGGCGGCAGGAGCCCGCCCGGGAAGATCACCACCCTGGCGCCGTCGGGCACCTTCGGCGGCAGGAAGAAGTTCACGGGCAGCGACCGCGCGCAGTGGTGGCGGAAGTGCCGCACCCACGGCTCCGGCCAGAACGCCACGCCCCCCGGCGCCTCGCGGGTCACGAAGCGCTGCTCGAAGCGGTAGGCGTCGGCGACCCCCTGCGGATCGGCGACGAACCTCTCCTGCAACGGCAGGAGCTTGCCGACCGGGAAGCGGAAGATCGAGGTCTGCCCGAGCCGCTCGAGCGGGGTGTTCGGGTTGCGCGCGAGGATCACCGCGTCGGGATCGCCGAAGGTGAAGAAGTCGTCCATCGGGCCGACGACGACGAGGTCGAGGTCCATGAACAGCACCGGCCCGCTCAGGCTCCCGAGCGTCGCGCTCCACAGCCGCGCCTTCGGCCAGATGCCCTTGGTCCCCGTCGGCATCGCGACGTCGAGGGGCGGCAGCGGCTCGGCCTTCACCTCGGGGCGGAACCCGGTCGCGTCGTCGGTGAAGCAGGTGAAGCTGAACGGCGGCGTGACGTTGCGCGCCACGCCGGCATAGAGGCGGTTGACGTAAGGAGCCCCGTACTTCGGCCCCCAGCTGATGCAGACGACCTGCTTCACGGCCTCCGGGCTCAGAAGTCGACGGCGATGCCGCGCCGCTCCCAGTCGCCGTAGCGCACCGGCTCCGGCCCGTCGCGCCCGCCGATCTCGGGCGGCAGGGCGAGGGGCTTCGCATCCGCGCGGCGGGCCTCGGCCTCGGCGAGGGCCCGGGCGGCCGCGGCCGCGAGCCGCGCCTCTTTTTCGGCCTGATCCTGTGACATATATTCCCTCCGGGCTCGCCGCCCGCGATCATACGGCGGGCGAGCCGGGCCGCAAGGGTGGGAGCGACGATGAACTTCGCCAGGACGATGATGCTGCTCGCGGCGCTGACCGCGCTCTTCATGGGCGTCGGCTACATGATCGGCGGCACCGGCGGCATGACGATCGCGCTCCTCTTCGCGATCGGCACCAACGCCTTCGCCTACTGGAACTCCGACAAGGTCGCGCTGCGCATGCACGGTGCCGAGCCGGTGACCCGCGCCAGCGCGCCCGAGCTCTACGAGATGGTCGGGCGGCTCTCGGCCAACGCCGGCATCCCGACGCCGCGGGTGTTCATCGTCCGGAGCGACCAGCCGAACGCCTTCGCGACCGGGAGGAACCCCGAGAACGCCGCCGTCGCCGCGACGACCGGCATCCTCCGCGCCCTCGACCGCGACGAGCTCGAAGGGGTGATCGCCCACGAGCTCGCCCACATCAAGAACCGCGACACCCTGACGATGACCGTCGCCGCCACCGTCGCCGGCGCCATCTCGATGCTCGCCCAGTTCGGCTTCCTCCTCGGCGGATCGAGCGACCGCGAGAGGAACCCCCTCGGCCCCTTCGGCGTGCTCCTCGCGGTGATCTTCGCGCCGATGGCGGCGATGCTCATCCAGATGACGATCAGCCGCACGCGCGAGTATTCCGCCGACCGCGACGGCGCGCTGATCTCGGGCAACCCGCTCGGCCTCGCCAGCGCGCTGCGCAAGATCGCCGCCCACGCCCACGAGATCGTCATGCCGAGCGCCGAGCGCAATCCGACCTCGGCGCCGCTCTTCATCATCAACCCGCTGCACGGCGGGCGGATGGACAGCCTGTTCTCGACCCACCCGAAGACCGAGAACCGCATCCGCGCCCTCGAGGCGCTGGCCGCCGAGATGCCGCCGCCGGCCTCGGCCGGCGCGACCCGGCGGACCTCGATCCCGCGCGCCGGGCGCACCTTCCAGTGACGGCTCCGGGCCTCGCCGCCCGTCGGGCGGCGGCGGCGCTGCTCGCCGGCGTGCTCGACGCCGGCCTGACGCTCGCCGACCAGACGGGCGAGGGCGGACCGCTCGCGCCGCTCGCGCCGGCGGAGCGCGCAAGGGCGCAGGCGCTCGCCGCCGGCACCTTCCGCCACCTCGGCCGCATCGACGCGCTCCTCGACCGCTACCTCCAGCGGCGGCCGCCGCCCGCGGCGATGAACGCGCTGCGCCTCGCCGTCGCCGAGGTCCACGTTGACGCGATCCCGGCCCACGCCGCCGTCGACGGCGCCGTCCGCCTCGTCCGCGGCAGCAGGGGCGGCGACCGCCTCGCCGGCCTCGTCAACGCCGTCGCCCGCCGCGCCTGCGCCGACGCCGACGGCTGGGCCACCGCGCCCGAGGCGCCGCTGCCGGGATGGATCGCGACGCCCGTCGCCGACGCCTGGGGGGCGGCGACGCTCGCGGCGATCACCGCCGCGGTGCGCCGGCCCGCGCCGCTCGACCTGACGCTCCGCCGCCCGGAGGACGCCGAAACGTGGGCCGCGCGCCTCGACGCCGAGGCGCTGGCGACCGGCAGCCTCCGCCTCCGCGGACGGCCACAGGTTTCGGCGCTCCCGGGCTACGAGACCGGCGACTGGTGGGTGCAGGACGCCGCCGCGGCGGTGCCGGCACGCCTGCTCGGCGCCGTCGCCGGCAAGCGCGTCCTCGACCTCTGCGCCGCACCGGGCGGCAAGACCCTCCAGCTCGCCGCCGCCGGCGCGGCCGTCACCGCCCTCGACATCTCGGCGCCCCGCCTCGGCCGGCTGCGCGACAACCTCGCCCGCACCGGCCTCGCCGCCGAGGTCGTCGCCGCCGACGCCCTCGGCTGGGCCCCGGACGCGCCCTTCGACGCCATCCTCGTCGACGCGCCGTGCAGCGCCACCGGCACGATCCGCCGCCACCCGGACCTGCCCTGGCTCCGCGGCGGCCGCGACCTCGCGGCGCTGACGGCGTTGCAGGACGCGCTTCTCGCCCGTGCCTGGGGCTGGCTCGCGCCCGGCGGCCGGCTCGTGACCTGCGTCTGCTCGCTCCTCCCCGTCGAGGGCGAGGCGCGCGCCGCCGTCTTCCGCGCCGCGACCCCCGACGCCGTGGCGGTGCGGCCCGATGCCCCCGGCATCGATCCTGCGTGGATCGACGCGGACGGCGGCCTGCGCCTCCGCCCGGACTACTGGCCGGAGCGGGGCGGGATGGACGGCTTCCACGTCACGGCGTTCGACAAGGCCTGAGCTACATCTGGACGCCGCGCGACAGCGCCCCGTCGATGACGAGGTTGGCGCCGGTGGTGAACGACGACGCCGGGCTCGCGAGGAAGACGACGCCGCGGGCGATCTCCTCGGGCCTGGCGAAGCGGCCGGTCGGGTTGAGCTTGACCTGGGCGTGGTAGACGTCGGGGTCGTTGTTCTCGACCCACTGCCAGATGCCGCCGTCGAAGTAGGTGTTGCCCGGGCTGACCGCGTTGGCACGGATGCCCTTCGGCGCGAGCTTCCAGCCGAGGTCCTTGGCGTAGCGCACCAGCGCCGCCTTGAAGGAGGCGTAGGCCGGCCCGGTGATGTCGGTGTCGCGCGCCGAGACCGAGGAGACGAGGGTGATCGAGGGGTGCTCCGAGCGCTCGAGCCACGGCATCGCGGTGTTCACCAGGCGCACCGAGTGCATCATGTCGGTGGCGAAGCCCGCGGCCCATGCCGCCTCGTCGTCGGCGATGGCGAGCGCCGAGACGTTCGCCACCACCATGTCGATGCCGCCGAGCGCCGCGGCCGCGTCGGCGACGAAGCCCTCGAGCGCGGCCTTGTCGGCGACGTCGAGCCCGGCGCCGAAGGCGTTCACCCCCTTCGCCCGCAGCGCCGCCACGGTTTCCGCGACCGCGCCGGCGTTGCGCGCGCAGATCGCGACGTCGGCGCCCTCGTCGGCGAAGAGGTCGGCGCAGCGGCGCCCGATCCCCTTGGTCCCGCCGGTGACGACCGCACGCAGTCCCTTCAGCCCGAGATCCATGACCCGTCCCCCTCAGCTCTCGATGTAGGCTTTGCGCATGGCCGCGCCGAGCGTGTACTTCGGGTCGACCATGTTGCCGACCCGCACCCGCCCGGCCTGGGTGCAGAGGAAGTAGGCCTCGGCCTCGTCGAAGCCGTAGTCCTCGGCCAACCACCGGATCAGGTCGCGGTAGGCCATGCGCGCCGCATCCTCCATCGGCCGGGCCGAGCCGAGCGCCATGATCTCGGTCTCGGTCTCGAGGCGCACGCCGGGGATCGCCCAGCCCTTGATCAGGTCGACGGCGATCTCGACGGTCGCGGCGATCTCGACGGCGACGCCGCAGAGCTCGCCGTCGCCCTGGCGCCCGTGGCAGTCGCCGAGGAAGAGGTGCGCCTCCGGCCGCTGCACCGGGAAGTAGGCGATGGCGCCCGGGCCCATGTCGGGCAGGTCCATGTTGCCGCCCCAGTAGTCGGGCTGGAGCGAGGACACCGCCTCGATCTCGGGCGAGACCCCGAGGGTGCCGATGAAGGGCTCGTAGGGCAGCGTCACCCGGTCGGAGAAGACGACGCCGTCCGGGGTCACCACCATCTTCTTCACCCGCTCGGGGATCGGCTGGTTGAGCATCGCCGTCTGCGGCGTCGCGACGAGGCCGCCGAACTCGGGGATGAGCGCGGTGGTGCCGGCGGGCTGCGGCCCGCGCGGCAGGATCGAGCGGATGTGGACCGCGAGGACGTCGCCCTTCTCGGCGCCGGCGACCGCGATCGGGCCGTTCTGCGGGTTGACGAACGGCATTCTCAGCGTCGCCGACGGCAGGTCCGCCTCGCTCCGGATCGCGCCGCCGAAGGCGTCGAGGGTCTCGACGGTCAGGGTGTCGCCGGGCTCGATCGCCAGCACCGGGCTGGCGTAGGGACCGTAGACGAAGTGGAACTCCCCCTGCGCCGCCTCGGTCAGCGCGTGGTGCCGCCCGTCCCGGCCGCGCGCGACCCCGCGCCGCCCCATCACCGATCGCTCGATCCAGGCCATGCCGTCCTCCCCTGCGTTTGCGCTCAGGCTAGGGGCGCGCCGGCGTGGCGGCAAGCGGGCTCGCGCCGTCGGGCTCGCGCCGTCGGCCGCGACCGGCTAGAAGCCCCGGAGTGTTCCAGGGGGAGGCGATCCATGACTGCGACCTTCGACTTCACCGGCCGCACCGTCTTCGTCGCGGGCGGCACCAGCGGCATCAACCTCGGCATCGCCGAAGCCTTCGCCGCCGCCGGCGCCCGCGTCGGCGTCGGCAGCCGCAGCCGCGAGAAGGTCGACGCCGCCACCGCCCGCCTCGGCCGCGATGCGCTCGGCTACACCTTCGACGTCCGCGACCCCGCGGCGGTCGCCGCCGCCCTCGACGCCTTCGCCGCCGCTGCCGGCCCGATCGACGTCCTCGTCTCGGGCGCCGCCGGCAACTTCCCGGCGTTGGCGCGCGACCTCTCGCCGAACGGCTTCAAGGCGGTGGTCGACATCGACCTCCTCGGCACCTTCCACGTCATGAAGGCCGCCTACCCCCACATGCGCCGCCCCGGCGGCAGCCTCATCAACGTCTCCGCCCCGCAGGCGGCGCAGCCGATGGCGATGCAGGCCCACGTCTGCGCCGCCAAGGCCGGGGTCGACATGGTCACCCGCTGCCTCGCGATCGAGTGGGGGCCGGAGGGCCTGCGCGTCAACGGCGTCATCCCCGGCCCGATCGACGGCACCGAGGGCATGGCCCGCCTCGCCCCGACCGACGCCGCCCGCGCCGCCATCGCCAAGGGGGTGCCCCTCCGCCGCCTCGGCAGCCCCGACGACGTGGCGCGGGCCTGCCTCTTTCTCGCCTCCGACGCCGCCGCCTACGTCTCGGGCGCGATCCTCCCCGCCGACGGCGGCTGGCTCCAGGCCGGAATCAGGATCGGCGGCGCCTGACGAGGCGCCGCCGCTTCGCGGGGAGCGGAGAGGTCAGACCCGCTCGGGCTCCGGCTCGAAGAGCGCCGCCTCGCTCGGGTCCTCGGCCATGCCGTCGAGCACGGCATGGGCCCGCTCCCGGTCGATGTCGCCCTCCCACGCGGCGATGACCACGGTGGCGACGCAGTTGCCGGTCATGTTGCCGAGCGCGCGCGCCATGCCCATGAACCAGTCGACCGAGAGCACCAGCACGAGCCCGATCGCCGGGATCACCGGCACCGCCGAGAGGGTGGCGGCGAGGACGACGATCGCCGAGCCCGGGATGCCGTGCGCGCCCTTGGAGGTCAGCAGCGCCACGGCGAGGATCAGCACCAGGTCCATGAACGCGAGCGGCGTGTTCGTCGCCTGGGCGATGAAGACGGTGGCGAGCGTCAGGTAGATCGAGAAGGCGTCGAGGTTGAAGGAGTAGCCGGTCGGGATGACGAGGCCGACGGTCGAGTCCTTGATCCCCATGTGCTCGAGCTTGCGCATCACCTGCGGCAGCACCGCATCCGACGAGGCGGTGCCGAGCACGATCATCAGCTCCTCGCGGAGGTAGCGCAGCAGCTTGAAGATCGAGAAGCCGGCGAGCCGGAGGATGCCGCCGAGGATGACCACCACGAAGAAGACGACGGTCAGGTAGTAGAGGACGACGAGCATCCCGAGCTGCTGCAGCGAGGAGACGCCGTAGGCACCGACGGTGTAGGCGATGGCGCCGAAGACGCCGATCGGCGCCAGCCGGACGATGAAGCCGACGATCTTGAAGAGGACGGCCGTCACGAGGTCGATGAGGTGGGTCACCGGCTGCGCCCGCTCGCCGCAGAGGCTGAGCGCCGCGCCGAAGAGCACCGCGAGCACCAGCACCTGCAGGATGTCGCCGTCGGCGAAGGCGCCGACGAAGGTCGACGGGATGATCCCGAGCAGGAAGTCGACCGCGCCGTGCATCTCCTTGGTGCGCTCGGAGTAGGTCGAGAGGGCGCTCGCGTCGAGCGAGCTCGGGTCGATGTTCATCCCGTGGCCCGGACCGAAGGCGTAGGCGACGACGATGCCGAGGATGAGGGCGATCGTCGTCACCACCTCGAAGTAGACGATCGACTTCACGCCGACGCGGCCGACCTTCTTGAGGTCGCCCGCTGAGGCGATGCCATGCACCACGACGCCGAAGACGAGCGGCGCGATGATCATCTTGATGAGCTTGATGAAGCCGTCGCCGAGGGGCTTCATCGCGGCCGCGAAGTCCGGCCAGAACACCCCGGCGACGATGCCGAGGACGAGGGCGACCATCACCTGGCCGAAGAGCGATTTGGTGAATGCGGGCATCGAGATCTTCCGTTTCGCGCGACGCGCGTTGGACGTTAGCGGCACCAGGCCGCGGGCGGATATGGCGGGCCGCCCGGAGGCGGAGCGTTCCGGCGCCCGCGGCGGGATGCTGCCGCGGGCGCCGGGGTCGATGGCGGGATCAGGGCAGCGGGAAGCCGACGACCTTCTTCGGCCGGGGCGGCGCGTAGGTCCGCACCTTCGAGGTCGCGAGCCCGAGCCGGACCAGCGACTCGGCGATGGTGACCGCGGCCGCCACCCCGTCGACGACCGGCACGCCGGTACGCTCGCGCACCTTCGCCTCGAGCTCGGCCATACCGCCGCAACCGAGGCAGATCACCTCGGCGTGGTCCTCGGTGACTGCGAGCGACGCCTGCTCGACGATCGTCGCGACGGCGCGCTCGGGCTCGCTCTCGAGCTCGAGCACCGCCATGCCGCTGGCCCTGACCGAAGCGCAGCGGGCGTCGAGGCCGGCCAGCTTCAGCCGGTCCTCGATCAGTGGCACTGCCCGGTCGAGGGTGGTCACCACCGAGTACTTGTGGCCGAGGAACATCGCCGTCGACGCCGCCGCCTCGGTGATGTCGACGACCGGCACGGTCAAGAGCTCCTGCAGCCCCTCGCGACCATGCTCGCCGTAGCCGGCCTGGATCACGGCGTCGAACGGCTGGTCGTAGCGCATGACCGCATCCATGACGCCCACCGCGCAGAGGTAGCTCTCGAAGTTCCCCTCGACCGATTCCGCGCCGAAGCGCGGGGTCAGGGCGACGATCTCGGTGCCGGGGGCGGCGACCTTGCGCGCCTGGGCACCGATGCCTTCGGTCATCGAGGCGGTGGTGTTGACGTTCACGATCAGGATTCGCATTGGCTTTCCTCCGTCCCGGTCAGTGCTTGGTGGCGATGGCGATGGCCTCGCCGTGCTGGTCGGCGAAGCTGCCGCCCTTCGGAGCGATCGCGTAGTAGAAGATGGCGCCGAGGCCGGCCGCGATGAACCAGGAGAAGTGCGAGATCGTCTGCAGCGCCGGCAGGAAGGCGAAGAGCAGCGAAATCACGGCCGAAGGGATCAGCGCCTTGATCGCGGCGGGGTTGGTGCCGTTGCGATAGTAGTAGGGGCCGTCGGGAGCGTCGGAGTAGAGCGCCGGGACGTCGACGCGCTGCTTGCGGATCAGCCAGTAGTCGGCCATCACGATCCCGAACAGCGGCCCGAGGAGCGCGCCGAGGCCGCCGAGGAAGTAGACGATGACGACGGGTGAGCTGTAGAGGTTCCACGGCAGGATGACGAAGCCGATCAGCGCACTCACGATCGCCGCCCGCCGGAAGTTGAGATGGCGCGGGAGCAGGTTGGCGAGCGCGAAGGACGGCGCGACGAAGTTGGCCATCAGGTTGACGCCGATCGTCAGGACGAGCAGCGCGATGCTCGCCATCATCAGCAGGAAGGTGTTCGGGATGGTCTGCACGACATCGGTCGGGCTGTGGATGAGGGTGCCGTCGATGGTGAACTGCCCGCCGGACATGACGACCGCGATCACGCCGAAGACCAGCATGTTGATCGGCAGGCCCCAGAAGTTGCCCTTGACGATCGCCCCGCGCGAGGTCGCGCCGCGGGTGAAGTCGCAGAAATTCAGCACGAAGGTGCCGTAGATCGCCACCCAGAGCGTCGCGCCGCCGAGGATCTGGTTCCACATCGCGCCGCCGGTGAGGGCGTTCGGCGGCGACCAGGTGATGTTTCCGCCGACGGAGATATAGACCCAGGCCGCGATAAGGATCAGCGCCACGAGCACGACCGGGCCGGCGAAGGCCTCGTACTTGCGGATGCTCTCCATGCCGTAGCAGGCGATGATGACCTGGATCACCCAGAGGATCGAGAAGCTGATCCAGCCGAGCACCGAGAGGCCGAGGACGACCTGCTGCGACAGGGGCTGCAGGCTCGGGAACATCGTCATCAGCATGACGTCGAGCACGAGCGAGGCGAGATAGGTCTGGATGCCGAACCAGACGATGGCGACGCCACCACGGATCAGCGCCGGGATCTGGCAGCCGAAGACGCCGAAGCTGAGTCGGCTCAGCACCGGGAACGGCACGCCGGTCTTGATGCCCATGAAGCCCGAAAGGGTGAGCAGCACGAAGAGGAAGAGCGCGCCGAAGAGCAGGGCGACGAGGATCTGCCAGGCCCCGAGGCCGAGGGCGAACAGGCCCATGACGAAGGAGTAGTTGCCGAGGCTGTGCACGTCGTTCGCCCAGAGGGCGAAGATGTTGTAGGCCTTCCAGGTCCGGCCTTCCTGCTTGGCCGGTGCCAGGTCCCGATTGTAAAGCCTGCGCGAAACGCCTGGCGGCAAGACCTCGTGGAGGTCGGCAGCATGCCCCAACCGCTCCATCCCGTGCTCGGTATCCTCGATCATGCGCTTCCCCTTGCTTGTTGCTTGCGCCACTCGGGCGTCTCTTGTTCTGACATCGCGTCCCCGCGCTCCGGTGTCGGTGGAGAACAGGCCGATCCTCCTGCCGAAAGTGCGGGGGGAGGTTTTCGTGTACCGGTGTCCCTTGCATCCGGAGCTGTGGCAGCCTAGGTGACATGTTACATGACATGCATCAGGATCGACAATCAGGCATGCCTTTAGGGTCTTTCCGGATTTTCCTGAAAGTTGCCGGCGGCGCGAGGGGAGGAGGCGCATGAACCGGGAGCTCGCGAGGGGCGAATCATTGATGGCCGACCGCGCCTACGAGCGCCTCGTCGCGGTCCTCCGCGACGGGACGCT
>CAZEGY010000037.1:0-15688 GCA_964511815.1 uncultured Rhodovulum sp. | reverse complement strand
ACGACCGAGCCGCTGGCGAGCACGGTGGTCCGGATCGAGGTGCGGCTCGACATGGAGCCTGCGGCGGACCGGTTCGAGCTGGTCTTCGGGCGGGTCGGCACGTTCCTGCCAGAAGAGGGCGACGAGGCGGCGATCGCGCTCGGCTACGCCGGCGAGGACCAGGAGCTGGTGCAGGTGATGGCGGGCGTGGTCGACGAGGTCGTCTCGCGGCCGGAGCGGGTGCGGATCACCGGCCTCGGGGGCGGGGCGACGCTGGCGCGCAGCCGGACCTCGCAGAGCTTCCGCGACAAGACGGCGGTCGAGATCGTGCAGGCGCTGGCGGACGAGGCAGGGGTCGACGTGGCCCGGACCGGACAGAGCGAGACGCTGCCGTACTACGTCGTCGACCGCCGCCGCAGCTTCCTCGAGCACATGGCGGACCTGGCGACACTGACGGGGTTCGACCTCTACCAGGATGCCGAGGACGAGCTCATCTTCGAGCCGTTCTTCAACGGCCAACGCCTGCATCCGCTCCGCCACGCGCGCGACGTCCTCGACTACCATGTCGAGCGCACGCCGGCGGTGGCGGAGAGCGTCGAGGCCTTCGGCGAGAGCCCCGGCGCCTCGGCCGGCGCCGAATCGTGGTCGTGGCTCACCAAGGACTTCGCCCCGCGCAAGGGGAGCGCGGGCACCGGGTCGCCCGTCGAGCTCTTCGAGCGGAGCGCCCTCAGGACGCCCGAGGCGGCGCAGAGGGCCGCCGATGCCCGCCTCGCGCACCACGCGAGCCGGCGGATGCGGGGCACGGTGACGGTGCTCGGCAACCCCGCGATCCGGCTCGGCGATGCGATTCGGCTCGAGCGCATGCCCGAGGATGACCTCAACGGGGCTCATCAGGTGCGGGGCGTGACCCACCGGATCGACAAGGCGGGCGGCTTCGTCACCGAGGTCGCGTTCCGGGCGAAGGGGAGCACGGCATGACGGACATGATCCCGACCATCCGTGCCATCGTGCAGCGCGAGCTCGACGCCCGCCGCATCGCCGAGCTCGCCATCGTCACCGAGGTGCAGCCGCACGCCGACGGGGGCGACAGCGACAACTACAGCTGCACCGTCAAGCTCAAGAACAGTGGGCTCGAGCTCGTGCGGGTGCCGGTCGCGACCGGGCACATCGGCACCGTGGCGATCCCGAACCCGGGTGACCTGGTGCTGCTCGCGTTCGACCACGGCGACATCAACCAGCCGATCATCATCGGGCGGCTCTACAACGACGAGGACCGCCCGCCGGTCAACACGTCCGACGAGGTGATCTTCCGCCTGCCGCTGGCCAAGGCCGAGAACGAGACGATCAAGGCCGCCATCCGCAACCACCAGAGCGCCTCGCCGCCGCGCGAGGTGATCCTGGAGCTCGAGCCCAAGATCACGCTGCGGATCACCGACGGGACGGTGCGCGCCACGGCGGGGCCGTCGGAGCTGTTCATCGACCAGACCGGGGCCTCGGGCGGGACGGTTACCGTGGTCACCGGCGGCACCAAGATCACGCTCAACCAGGACGGCGACGCGACCGTCGAGGCGGTCGGCGCGCTGACGCTCAGGGCCGACCGCGACGTCTCGATCGAGGGCCTGAACGTCAAGATCAAGGGCCAGATCAACACGACCGTCGAGGCCGGCGTGAAGGCCGAGCTGAAGGGTGCCTTCAGCACCGTCCAGGCCAGCGGCGCGGCGACGCTCAAGGGCGGCGTCGTCGCGATCCAGGGCGTCACGAACTTCAGCCCGTGAGGAAACGATGCCAGGACCCCCAGTCAGCATAGGCGCAATGGTCATCGTGACACCAGGGCCGACCGGCGCCCCGGACACGGGCACCATCGTGGGGATCTTCCCGCCGTTCATCACGGCGAACGGGCTGCCGCTGGCCACGACCGGCTCGCTCTGCACGATGATCAACTCGCTGACGGGCGTGCCCTATCCGCTGGTGATCGGGCCGATCGCGAGCAGCGGAGTGCGGATCGCGGGCAAGGCGCTGGTGCGGATGTTCGACATGATCCCGTCGCCGCCGGGGATCCTCACGATCCTCGGTCCGCCGGCCGCCCCGTTCGTGATCGACGGATGGCCGCCATGACCCCTGGAGAAGCGACATGAGCGAGTTCGAGGACCGTCTCGGCACCGATCTGGAGCTGCTTGGCGACCGTCGGGTGCAGGTCGAGCGGGATCGCGGCCAGGACCTCAAGACGACGGTCCGCCCGACGACGGGCAAGCTCGACCTGCGGACCATACACGGGGTCGAGAACATCTCGCAGGCGCTGCTCCTGCGGTTCCTGACGCGGGCTGGAGAGCTCGCCGAGCTCGGCCATCCCACCTACGGCTCGCGCCTGCACGAGCTGATCGGCGAGGTCAACAACGAGACGAACCGCAATCTGGCGAAGCTCCATGTCCTGCAATCCCTGCGCGAGGAGCCGCGGGTCGAGCGGGTCCTGTCCGCCGAGGTCCGGCAGAACGCGGCCGACAGGGGCGCCGTCGATATCGTCCTCAAGCTCAAGATCATCGGCCAGGACACGCCCCTGAACTTCGTCGTTCCCTTCGTCTTCAATGAAAGCGCGGCGCCATGAACCCCGATACCGTTCATTTGATCCAGCGCAGCTATTCCGAGGTCACCGACGACATCCTGACGAGCCTCGTCGGCGGCGTCGTCAACGAGCCCATCATCTTCGACGTCAAGTCCGAGCTCTATTCGCTGGCGCGTCCCGCCACCGGCGTACGGGGGATCACCGGCATCCGCGAGACGGACGCCGTGAACGGAACGCCGGTCAACCACTCGTTCCAGCAGACGTTCGACTTCGAATACGACGCCGACCTCGGCGCGATCCGCTGGCTCGACGGCGACCGGCCCGTCGACGGCTCGCTCTTCTTCGTCGACTACGTCCCGGCGGACTCGAGCTCTCCGATCACCGACATCAACGTGGGCGGGGTCGCGCGGACGCTGTCCGAGGCGGTAGGGCGCGAGATCGCCACGGTCTACGAGCAACTGAACCGGGCCTACCGGTTCGGCTTCGTCGACACCTCCGAGGGCAAGGCGCTGGACCTCGTCGTCTCGATCCTCGGCGTGACGCGCAAGCAGGGGGACTTCGCCGTCGGCCTCGTCACCTTCTTCCGCGACGACGCCGTGCCGGGCGACATCACCATCGCCTCGGGAACCGCGCTGACGGCCAAGAACGGCGCGGTCAGGTTCGAGACGAGCCAGCAGCGCACCCTGCAACGGGGGCAGGCGCGGATCGACGTCCCCGTCCGGGCCGCGGTCGGCTTCGCGGGCGAGACAGGCCGGGTCGACGCCAACGCCATTGACACGCTCGAACGGCCCATCGCGGGGATCCTGAGCGTGCGGAACCTCGAGCCGACCTTCCTCGGTGCCGCGGAGGAGACTGACGACGAGCTTCGCGCCCGCGCCCGGGCCGAACTCTTCAAGCTGGGCAACGCGACGCTGCCGGCGATCGACGCGGCCGTGCAGGACAGCTTTGCGACCGTGCGCGAACTCTGGGACCCGAACGGTCCCGTCGGGCGGCGGTCGACGCCGGGCAGCCTGACGCTCCTCGTCGAGGCCGAGCCCGAGCGCTTCGCCACCATCGACGCCGGCGTCGCGGCGGCGCGGGCGGCCGGGATCGTGGCGACGATCGTCGCCCGCTACGTCTTCGTCACGCCCAAGGTCGTGGTCGAGATCACCGCGGGCTTGCCGAGCGAGGGCAAGCAGAAGGTCGTCGACGAGGTCATCGCCGCGGTCGGGGCCTACGTCGAGCCGCTCTCGAGCGGCGATCCCTTCGGCGGGCGCGACCTGCTCGACGCGATCAAGGCCGTCGTCGACGTCAAGGGCGCTCAGGTCGTCGACGTCCAGGTCGCGCGCAGCGACGTTGCGCCACAGAAGCCCGCAACGGTCACCGACGCGGTCGTCGACTTCATGCTGTCCGCGCCGCCGCAGGAGGAGACCGAGCTCAGGAACGCCGTCGACGGCCTGCTCTTCGGGCTCGATGTCGGTGCCCCGACCGGCGACCGCATCCCCGACCGGAGCCTGCTCCGCGCCGCCGACGGCGTCTCGCCGGCGACCGACGCCGACATCGAGGCGGGCGAGTTCCTGGTCGTTCCAGAGTTCGACGGCCAGCCGGGCTGGATCGTCGCTGACATGGACGAGGCCGACATCGCATTGCGGGAGGCCGGGCTCTGATGGCCACGAAGACCGAGCGCATTCTCGAGCTCCTGCCGGCGACCTTCGTCACGCGGACCGGGAACTCGCCGCTCGACAGGCTGGCGCGCACCTACGGCGGCGAGCTGCAGGGGGCCGAGAACGCGATGGCCGCGATCATGCGGGCGCACTGGGTCGACCAGGCCGACCTTGGCGCCGAGCGGATCGACGACCTGGCGCGGATCGCCGCGCTCTACGGCCTCGCCCCGCAACCCGACGACGGGATCGAGGAGTTCCGTCGCCGCCTGAAGCTCTGGGTCGCCTTGCTGCTCGACGGCCCGGCCACCGTGCGGGGGCTCCTGCGCGCGGTCTCGGTTATCCTCGGGATCGAGATCGACGACCGCGACGCGGCGTTCGACGCCGCATGGCTGCGGGAGGGCGCGCTCTTCCCGACCAGCCGGACGAGCGGGCGCGACGCCTCCAAGGCGGTCATGGGGTTCGAGAAGGCGGCCGCGCAGGGGCGGGACGCCGTCGCCGCGCGGATCGTCGGTCGGGTCCGGCTGGGCGACACGGTCGATCTCACCGGCGGCGGCACCCTGCGCGTGGGGCTCGACGGCGGCGCAGCCACGCCGATCGACCTCGCGGCGGCCTTGGCGGACCTGGCCGCTGCCGAGCCCGCGGACATCGTCGATGCGATCAACGTCGCGCTGGGCGCCGAGGTCGCGGCGCTGGCGGACGGCGCGCTCGTCCTGACGTCACCCTCGGAGGCGGCCTCGGGCAGCCTCGCGGTGGCCGACGGGCCGGACGATGCGGCGCCCCGTCTCCTCGGGCTCGCGCCGAGGGTATTCGCGGGCTCGGATGCCGTAGCCGCGAGCTACGCCAGCCCCGTCGACCTGTCGTCGGGCGTCGATCTCGGCGCGGTGCGGTTCGTGCGGCTGCGGATCGACGGGACGACCCTCGCCGAGATCGACCTCGCGGGGGCGGCGCCGGAGAGCACCAGCCTCGACGAGCTGCGCGATGCGATCAACGGCGCCCTCGGCGCGCCGGTGGCGGCGCATGACGGCCAGACGCTGACGCTGACCTCGCCGACCGCGGGCGCGGCGTCGAGCATCGCGTTCCTGACGGCGGCGGCGCAGGACGCCTCGCAGCTCGTCTTCGGCCCGCACCCGACCGTGGTCACGGGCCGAGACGCCGCTCCGGCTTCGGTCACCGGGACGGTGGACCTGTCCCGGGGGGCCGACCTCGGCGAGCGGTCGGTGTTGGCGGTGTCCTTCGACGGAGCCGCAGAAACCGAGATAGACTGTGCCGGTGCCGTGCCCGAGAACACGCAGCTGCCCGAGCTCGTCGCCGTCATCAACGCCGCGGCCGGGACGGAGATCGCCAGTCACAACGGGCGCAACCTGATCCTGAGCGGCAAGGTCGCGGGCCCCGGCGGGAGCCTGACCGTGGGCGAGGCCGACGCCGGGGACGCGAGCGGCCTCCTCCTCGGCCTCGTGCCGCGGACTGCCGACGGGGCCGATGCCACGGGCGCCGAGGTCCGGGGCGCGGTGGACCTGTCCCGGGGCATCGACCTCAGCGTCCGGTCGTTCCTTCGCGTCGCGACCGACTTCCATCCGCCGGTCACCCTGGACCTCGCCGCGGGCGGCGACGCCTCCGGGATGACCGCGGCCGACATCGCCGCGGCCATCGTGGCGGCCGAGGGCGGCCCGGATGCCGCGGCGATCGACGAACGGCTCGTCCTGCGCAGTCCCTCGGTCGGTGCCGCCAGCGCACTGACGCTCGAGCCGGTGGTCGAGGTCGAGGAGCGCCGGTTCCTGAGTCGCGTGCCCGTGGTCGAGGAGGCGGCGCGCGCGGTCTTCGGCTTCGCCTCGGCCCGGGCGGAGGGACAGCCGGCACGAGCGGCAGAGCTCGTCGGGACGGTCGACGTCAGCCGCGGCGTCGATCTCAGGGGCGACCGCTTCCTCAGGATCGCCATCGATGGCGCCCCGGCGGTCGATATCGACTGCGCCGGCCCGCGGCCGCGCACGACGTCCTCGGCGGAGATCGTGGCCAGGATCAACGCCGCGCTGGGTGTCGAGGCGGCGTCGGTGGCCGGGCGCCGCGTTGTCCTCAGGTCGCCGACCAGCGGCGCGGGCAGCCGGGTGGAGCTGCAGGCGCCGCAGGCGACGGACGCGGCCGAGCTGCTGCTGGGCGTCTCGACCGCCGAGGCGCGGGGCAGGGCCGCCACACGAGTGAGCTTCGTCGGGACCGCGGACCTCTCCGCAGGGGTCGACCTGAGCGGCCGGTCGCATCTGCGCCTGTCGGTCGACGACGGCGCTGCGGTCGAGATCGACTGCGCCGGTCCGGCTCCGTCGGCCACGACTCTCGGCCAGATCGCCATCGCCATCAACATCGCGCTCGGCATCAACATCGCGAGCCACGACGGGGCGCACGTGTTGCTGACCTCGCCCACCGTCGGCACGGCCGGGGCGCTGGAGATCCTCGCCCCGGCGGCGAGCGACGCGACCGAGACGATCCTCGGCATCTCCCCGGAGCGGAGCTACCGCGGCGCCGAGGCGACGGCGGCGCGGATCACCGGCCTGCCGGACCGTTCCGGCGGCGTGGACGTTTCCGTGCGGCGCTTCCTGCGGCTCAAGATCGACGCCGCCGCGCCCGTCGAGATCGACTGCGCCTCGACTGCGGGGAACCCGGTCACGGCGTCGCTCGACGATATCGCGGGGGCGATCAACGCGGCGACCGGGGCGACCTTGGCCAGCCACTCCGGCGGGCACCTGGTGCTGGCATCGCCGAGCCCCGGGGCGTCGAGCCGTGTACTGGTCGAGCCGACCACCGCGGGCGACGCCCGCGAGGCCATCCTCGGGGCAATCCCCGACGAAGCAGAGGGCGCGGCGAGCACGGCGGCCACACTCGTGGGCGAGGTGGATCTGAGGCGCGGCGTGGACCTGTCGCAGAGATCGGCTCTCCGGATCGGGCAGGGGGCCGCGGCGCCCGAGGACGTCGACCTCGCGGGCGAGGCCCCGGCAGCCACCTCGGCGGAGGAGATCGTCAGCGCGATCGACGCGCGCTTCCCAGGGATGGCGACGCTCGAGTCCGATGGCAGGCTGCGCCTGACCTCGACCGCCGGGGACGGTGGCGCGCTCTCGGTGCTGCCGATCCGGTACTTCGAGGTCGTCGAGTTCCCGCCGGTGGAACGGGTGCGGTCCGTCTCCGAGCTCAGGCATGCGGACAGGGTGATCCTCGACAACACCGGCGCGGTCGCAATGCCGGCGCGCCTGACGCTCGCGAGCACGCTCGGCGTGGCGGCTCCGTCCGTCGTCGACCTGAGCGCCGGAACCGAGGTCACCGTCAGGGGAGCGGTGGCGCCCGGCGGATCGGTCACGATCGTGAGGCGCGGCGACGGCGTGGCCCTCGAGGGGGCGGAGCCGTGGGAAGTGGCCGGCGCAGCGCCCCGGGCCCTGGCGCTGCCGCTCGCTCCGCACCTCGACTGGCCGCTGGACACGTCGCGGGGGATGGCGACGGGAACCGGTGCGCGCCGGCAGGTGACGATCACGCACCCGGAGGGCGACGAAACGATCTCCGTCGTCGAGATCGGGCGCGCGCCGTCCCAGCCCGTCATCGGTCTCGCGCCCGCGGTGGCTATTCCCGATGCCTCCGCCGAGGAGCTGCCCAGCGACGTGCATCTGGGGCGCCTGCGGGTCGAGGGTAAGGGCTACGCGCTCTTTGCCGAGGGGGACGCCCGCATCGCCGGTGTCGACGGCGCGGTGATCGAGACCGTCGACAGGCTGGTCGGGACCCTCGTGGCGGTCAAGGGTCCGCTGCTGGGGCTGGGGGGATCGGCCGTCATCGTCGCCGAGGCGGTCCGCGGGCTCCTCGACCTGAGAATCGTCTCGGCGGACGCCACCTCGGGCGATCCGGTCGAGGAGACGCATTCCGGGATCGTCCTCGCCGCTCCCGATGCGTTCGGCGCGCTGTCTGTCGTTCGGCGGCTCAACTGGACGTTCGGGCGGGGACTGGTGCGCGCTGGGATCCTCGCCGCCAGCGATGCTCTGACGCTTTCCCGCGGCAAGAGCGCGCGGGTGTTCATGCACTGCCTTGCGGCGCGCTTCGATCACGCCCGCTTCAACGCCGCGCGCTTCGCCGGAGGTCCGTGCTTGCAGCAGGGGGTCTTCGACGTGAGCCGCTTTGCCGAGACACCGCGAGCGGCGGTCACGCCGGTCTTCGCTCCGGTCGACGCGTATCCCGGGGTGACGGCGGATGTCGAGATCGCCTGGCATGAGCACGAGGCGGGGGCCGCCGAGATCAACCTGCCGCTCGACCTGCCGCCACGCTTCGGGGCGCGCTTCAACATGGATCGCTTCGCGATTGCCTCGGACGCTCCCGAGAGCGTTCCGGGCCTCACGGTCGAGCCCCCCGGGGATCCCGATCATTTCGCGCAGAGGCTCGAGGAAGGCGCGAGCGAGTCCGTCCTGGTCTCGGCGAAGGCGGTGGATACGGTGCCGATCGGCTTCAGCGCCGTCGCCGTCCCCTTCGCCCGTCCGAGGTTCCTGGCCGGCGGCCGCCCCGACCGGGCCGCGCGCCTGTTCCTTGTCGTCGACGAAGTCCCCGGCTTCATCGAGATTTCGAGCCTGCTTCCGGGAGAAGCGGGGACCCGCATCTCGGTCGTCGTCCGCGACGCGGGGCCGGGGCTCTTCGACATGCTGGTCGCGTTCGACGGCGCAAGGTTCGAGAACGCCCGCGCCCGGGTCGCGGGCGAGCCCATCACCGGCTTTGCCGCCGATCTGCACAAGCCCGGTCCGCGCGGCGTCCTGACCCTGAAAGCTGCCGGCGTCCGGGTCGGCGTGACGCGTACCGGCACACCACCCGAAGACCTCGATTACCTGGGAGAGAGAGATGCTTGACGATCGGACCAAGCCATTCACGACCTTCGAGCCGGGCCAGCTCATCACGGCCGAGGCGATGAACGCGATGCAGGGCAAGATGCGCTCGACGATCCACGACGAGATCGCCAAGGCGCTCGAGGCCCTGAAGGAGATCGACCGCTCGAAGGACAGTGACGCCCTCGGCGGTCAGACCGCGGAAGACCTTCTGCAAAAGTTCTTGGAAAAAGCCATGCAAGAATTCCCATCGCACACCGGATACCGGATGCTTTTCAAGGTTCTCGAGGTGAATGAGCGTAAGACGATCAAGCACGAGCTGAAGCTCAGCCCGCTCGTCGACCTCTACGAGCTGATTCCCTTCGAGGTGGTATGCGGGCACTACGATGGGAACGTGGTCGAGACGGTGCTGTTCTACCTGTATCATACGAGCGAGAAGCGGCTCCGCGCTCCCGCCCCCGCCACGGATTCGATCGAGATCGAGGACGAGGACCCCCCGTTCCGCATCCCGCTCGTCCAGCTGCTCGAGCTCTTCAGCGTCGAGTACACGGATGCTTCCGGCCTCGGAGACCTCGAGACAGAGCTCTGGACCGCGATGTTCGCCGCCCCGAACGATCAGATCGCCCCCGAGCGCATCTGCCACTCCCCCTGGTTCGAGAAGTGCTGCCGCGGGGAGAGGACGGTCGGCAGCCTGAAGCAGAAGGGCGACTGGGACGAGCTCTGGGTCAAGATGCGCCCGCGCAAGACCGTGAACGTAGCGCCCGACCCGGACGGAAATGTCGGCCTGTTCCCGCACAATGTCATGGTAGAGCATCATGACTTCGATACGCTGAGCCTGTTGCACGGGCCCGCTGCCGGCGCCCGGGAGCCGGAAAGCCTGAACCTCATGGTGCTTCTCAAGGTCTAGCGACCCTGGCCTCGGCCTGGAGGGCCTCGGTGATGCGTGCTGTCGACAGCTTTCCCGCGAACGGCTTCTTCTCGGGATCTCGGACATTCGAGATCCGGAGCATCCCGGCCGGTGCTCGGATCAGGTCGGCCCGCATCACGGTCACCCCCATCGCCGACGGCAGCGGGCGCGTCGGGCCGGCGGTCGAGACGCTCACGTTCCTCGACGCCGACGACAACCCGCTCGTTGCCGTGGATCTCAACGACCGGACGAGGCCCACGGGCGTCTCGAAGACGAACCGCAGCGGGAATCCGCCGTGGACCGAGATCGTGCTCGGCGGGCGGCGGACGCTCGACGGCGTGGAGGGGCAGCATCTCGTCGGATCGACCCTCCAGGTCGACGTGGGCGGGCTGTTCGTCGAGGTCGACGCGAACGGGACCATTCCGATCGCCGACGAACCGTTCACCCTGTCCTCGAACGATGCGGACCTGCCGGGCCTCACGGTCTCTCGGATGAAGCTCAGGGCCGGCGGCGCGGATCCGGACGTGCCGAACGTCCAGGCCCTGACGCTGATGGCGATCGGCTCGAATCTGCTGCTGCGCTTCGCCGAACAGCCGCCCGTCTGGGCGCATCCGGGCGAGCTGACGTCGCCGGTCACGAGCCCCGAGCTCGCGGAGTTCCTGCAGGCCGCGCTCGACGCGGCGAAGGAGGAGGGGGGCTTCGCCGTCGTTCCGGTGGCGCTCAAGACCGACACGACGGCGCTGCTGGCGCTGTCGTCGGAGGTCGAGTTCGACGAGGTCAGGAGCGGCCTGCCGGACGGCCTGACCGAGGTCAGGCTCGAATATGGTCACGGTGGGGCATCCGCGGCGGGCGACGATCTCCTGACCATCACGGTTCCGGGCGGAGCGGAGCTCGACCCCGCGGCGACGCGGGTTGAGATCGCCGGATCCTTCGAGGCGAGCGAGATCACCTGGGGGCCCCTTGTCGACCGAGCGCCGGCGTCGTCGCTCGCCGTCGCGGCGGGCGAAGCCGCGGCGCAGCCGGTCTCGGTACCGGCCGAGACGGTCGTCGACGCGATCGACATCCTGGTGTCCACCGCGGACGTCTCCGCGACCCTGGAGGTCGACATCCGCAAGGACTTCGACGGCAAGCCCGGCGACGTCTCTCTGCTGGCCGCACGGGCGCGGATCGGTATCGACAAGTCCAGGCACGCGAAGCCGACATGGGTCAGCGCCGCGCTCGGCCAGTCGCTCGCGCTCGCCCCCGCCGATCCGGCGACCGGCAAGCCCCGCGTCTGGATCGTGGTGCAGAGTGCCCGGGGCACCGCCGCGTGGCATCTGAACCCGAGCGAGGGCACCGCCGAGCTGCAGACCAGCAAGAACGGCGGGCTGTCGTGGCGGCCGGCGCGGGTCGCGGGTCTCGACGGGGCGCTCGCGGCTGATCTGCGCCTGCGTCGCGCAACCCCGGTCTTCCACATGCCCGTCAGCGTCGAGATCGGCCGAGGTGCCGAGGCCGAGATGCTGAGCCTCGACGAGTTCGAGCCGCTCGGGCGTGTCGAGTTCGCGCTCAATTCCAACGGCCTGGCCGCCCGGGTCAACGATGTCCTCGGCAAGCGCCGGGCCGTCGCCTGCCCGAGGGGAGAGCAGCTCGAGAACGGCCAGTTCGCGGACCGACCCTTGGAGGGGACCTACGCGCCCGCGGGCTGGTCCGTCAGCGGGGGGGTCATCACCACCCGGCAGGTGTTCGTGAGCAACGTCCCGGGCCTGAACGCGCGCATAGTCGCGATCGGTGATCGCGAGAGCCCGATCTCCATTTCGCAGGTGCTGCCGGCCTCCGGCGGCTGCGAGTACGAGCTTCTGGTGCGGGGCTTTCAGGAGGAGCAGGCATCCCGCGTGGAGCTGATCTGGCGCGGCGACGGCTGCAGCGTCAGCCGTGTCGACACGCTGACCCCGGCCGTGTTCATGGCGGACGACGGGATCGCATCGGTGGCCGCGGCCGCGCTGACGTTCATGCCGTCTGCGCGTCTTCGGGTGACCGCGCCCGTCGAGGCGCGGCAGGTGGAGGTGCGTGCCGTCTCGGGCGATGACGCGGAGCTGTTCGTCGACGCGATCTCGCTCGTCGGCGGTCTGCAGGCGATCCGCAACCCCGACTTCACGGAGATCGTCGCTGACGAAGGCGTGGTCGGCTGGACCGTCGAACCGCCGCTGGAGACCCACGGAGATGAGGAGTTCGTCGTCGGCGCGATCGGTGGCTTCGTGGTGATCCTCAACCAGAGCACCGAGGGACGCACCCTGTCCATCGCGCAGACCCCCCCCGTGAGCGCCGGAGCGAGCTACCGTGTCGAGGTCGTCGCCCGGTCGGCCGTGCTGGAGGCGGCGACCTCGGTTCCCTCGGCCTCGCTGACGTGGCTCACCGCGGACGGGGCGGCCATCGATCCGCCGGTCGTGGCGGCGATCGTCGAGAACGGCGCCGAACGGGTCCGGCTTCAGGGCGAGGTCCCAGCCTCGGCCGCGGAGGTCGAGGTCAGGATCGCGGTCCCGCCGAACACTGTTCTTGCGGTCGCCAACGTCTCGGCCGAGTTCTCCCAGCCAACGGAAATCCCGATCTCCTTCCTGGCCGAGTCTCCCGGCACCCTGCATATCCGCGACTTCCGGGTCGGGTTCCGTGAGGCGCCGCTTCCGGTCGCGCCCGAGCCCGAGGAGGGGCCCTGCCTGCCCACGCCCAGCGACGTCCGGCCCGAGGACGCCTGCGGCTGCGACCCCTGCGGCAAGCACAAGGGCCCCGCCCCGGCAAGCGCCCCCATCGGCACCGTGTCGGTCCGCCCACGCCCGGTCGTGTCGGCGAGGGGCATTCTCTCTGCCAGCATCGCGGGCAGGTTGGCGGCCGGAAGCCTGCGCACGCTGCCGATGGCGATGTTGGCCCCGCTGTCGGCCCCGCTCGAGATCGCCCGACCGGTGATCGACGTGCCGGAGGTGGGTCCGGCCCGCTCGGCGGCGCTCGAAACGATCGGCGTGACCAGCGTGCGGCACCTGGCGCTCGCCAATCCCGTCGATCTCGAGCGGCGGCTCGGCTTCCCGAGGGCGCTCGCCCGCACCCTGATCGAGAACGCCAACAGCCTGCTCTCGGACCGAGGGGAGCCGTCGTGATCAGTCCGGCGCGCGGAAGGCACGGGCGTCGATCCCGTGCTTCTTGAGGAGACGGCCGAGAGAGCGCCGCTCCTTGCCGGCCTTGCGCGCGGCGACGGTCACGTTGCCGCTGGAGGCGCGCATCACCCGCGTCAGATAGTCCCGCTCGAACTGGTCGAGGGCATGTTGCTTCTCCGCGCAGAAGGGCTGCGTCGCGGGCCCCTCGGGGGTGGCAGGAGCGTCGAACGGTGCGATCTCGATGGTCGGGCCGGATGCCGTCACCACCGCCCGATGCACGAGGTTCTCGAGCTCCCGCACGTTGCCCGGCCAGGCGTACTCGTTCAGCCAGCGCCGCGACGCCGGATCCAGCGAAACGAGGTCGGTGCCGTACTTCTCGCCGAAGAGGGCGGAGAAGTGATCCGCGAGGAGTTCCGCGTCGCAGGGCCGCCTCCGCAGGGGCGGCAGGGAGAGCGGGAGGACGTTGAGGCGGTAGAGGAGGTCGCGCCGGAACTCGCCCCGTCGCGCGAGGGCGGCGAAATCCTCGTTGCCGGCGGCGACGACCCTGATATCGGCCTTGCGGACCGCCGTGCCGCCGATCGGCCGATACTCGTGGGTCTCGAGGAACCGCAGCAGCGCCACCTGACCCTTCGGACTTAGAGCCTCGACCTCGTCGAGGAAGAGCGTGCCGCCCATCGCCTGGGGGACCAGCCCCTCCCGGTTCTCCCTCGCGTCGGTGAACGCGCCCCTCACGTGCCCGAAGAGCTCCGCCTCGACGAGGCTGTCGGGTATCGCGCCGCAGCTGACGGCGACGAAGGGGCCATCGCGCCGCGGGCTCAGGTCGTGCAGGGCCCGCGCCGCCAGCTCCTTGCCGGTCCCAGTCTCGCCCTGGATCAGCACGGCCGCATCGCACCTGGCGTACCGCTTGAGGACGAGCATCGCGTCAAGGAAGAGCGGCGAGCGGCCGATCAGCCCGAGCGCCGCCATGGGGGCGCAGTCGGCCAGCCTCTGCGCGTCGCGATCCGGACGATCCATCCCGGCGCCGCTCCGCTCGAGCCGCAGCTTGAGCTCGGCGCGCGAGCAGGGAAGGGTCACGAAGTCCGGCGACTTGCGCAGGATCGGCTCGGCCCACCGGAACGCGCCCTGGTCGAGCGCGAGCAGCCGCGACGTCGGTCGCGGACGCGCCTCGAGGGGCCGCATCACCTCCCGGGGCCAGTCCTCGGTTCCGAGGTAGACGACCGAGGGGCCCGCCGAGGCTTCCTCGGCCGCGATGGCCTCGGGCGGCGCGACCGACACGCGATACTTCAGGTCGCGCAGCAGGCGAAAGAGGGACAAGACCCGCTCGTCGCTCTCCCTGGAGAACAGGACGAGATCCTTCGGTGCCACGTTTGCCGTCAAAGCATCAGCCTTCCACACCCCGCCGGGACCGGCGTCCGTCGGACCTCGGCCCGGACTCTATTGCGGTGGCATTCCGCTTCCCCGGACCCGGGAAAACCGCTTCAGGACGTCGAACCAGACCCCCGCGCCGAGCGTGAGCGCGAGGGCGGTGAGAAGCCAGCCGATCACGGAGCGGAGACCGGTCGCGACGTCGGCGAAGGCGCCTTCGAGCGTCTCGTCCTCCTCCCAGCCGATCGGAAACCGCAGGAAACCGCCAAGCGTCCTCTTGGTCCCGACCGGCACCGAGGGGTCGGCGACTGCCGGCTCGGCGACGACCACCGCAGCATCGTCGATCGACTCCAGCACGGTCGCGTGAGCCCAGAACTCGTCGAGAACGTCGAGCATGCCGGCATTCACGCAGACGACCAGCGCTGCCGCGAGCAGGAAGGCGAGGTACTGTGTCCGCCGCTTGTACCACCCCGACGCCCGATCCATCACATCGTCGAACCACTGCGACATGCTTCGCTCGACGTGATCAGCTCTGCGCTGGATCGTCCGTTCGGCCTCCGCGGTGCGCCCGACGACCAGGCTCAGGGCGTCCTTGAGCGGACCCTCGGGCATCCGGCTCACGATGTCCGGGGCCTGCCCGAACAGTTCCGCGGCCGAAATGGGCAGGGCGGTGGCCGCCGTCTTGGTCTGCCGCCTGCGGATCGTGTCGAGAAGCGCAATCGCGAAGGAGCGCCCGGGAACGTAGGACGGCGCTCGGCCACGCGGCCGCGCGGCACCGCTCCGTGAGGGGTTGCCGTACAGGGGCGCGAGCGCGGGATGGACCAGGACCTCGTCGGTGAGCCGCGGCTCGGACGCTCCGCGGCGCTCGAAGAGGAGCGACTGAATGCCCCTGACGAGGACCGCCGACCTCATCCCGAAGATCGAAGCGATCAATTCGACAGCGGCCATGACGATTACGCTCAGCGTGATCAGCAGCAGGAAGACTTCGAGGACGACCGACCCGAACACTGTTCTCTCCTTGACCGGGCTGTCTCTCCTTGACCGGGCTGACCCGGGGGAATTGATGAAGCAACCGTCACGTCCTGAAAGCGACCGGGGGGCGGGCGGTCGGTCATTTTGAGGTAATTTTCTAACCCATAGCATAACGCATTTCGCCCTTTCCTTCAATCAACCGGTGCTACTGGCCCAGGGCGATCGCTTGAAGCGGAGGGGGATTCCGGCACGGGATGTGCCGTGATTCACGGGAGGCCTCGAAGCGGCGAGGCGATCCATGTCCG
>CAZEGY010000036.1:0-15730 GCA_964511815.1 uncultured Rhodovulum sp. | reverse complement strand
GAGACCGAGATCGTGACCAAGGGCCGCCACGACCCCTGCGTCGGCATCCGGGCGGTGCCGGTCGGCGAGGCGATGATGGCCTGCGTGCTCCTCGACCACCTGCTCCTCCACCGCGGGCAGGTCGGCGACGCCGGCGGGCGGATCGGCTGACGCCGGACGCCGCTCAGGCGACGGAGGCGTCGCGGTGGCCGAGCTCGCGGGCGATGCGGGCGGCGACCGCCTCCCAGAAGCTGCGCTCCCCGGCGGCGATGCCGGGCTCGCGCGCGGCGCGCAGCGCCTCCGCCCAGGCCTCGGGGCCGTGGGAGTCGATCAGGCAGACCGCGCGCTCGCGAATCGTGCGCCCGTAGGCGACGCGCCTTTCGATCCTGTCGACCATGAAGATTCCCTCCATCCCCTTGGGAACGATGATCACGTCCCGACAAATCAAAGACAAGTTCGACGAGGAGCGAGCCTTAAGACCGGCAAGGTTCCGCCGGCGCGCCGGAGATCGTGAGCGGAAATGCGCCGCTGCCGCGGTTATCATCCCGCGAACGACGGGAGGAACGCACCATGACGCAGCGGAAACGGGCCAGCGACTTCGACCAGCGCATCCTCGAGCTCTACGACGGCTACGTCCATGGACGGATGAGCAAGCGCGCCTTCCTCGACCATGCCGCCAAGTACGCCGTCGGCGGGGTGACCGCGGCGGCGGTGCTCCGGGCGCTGCAACCCGACTATGCCCTCGCCGCGCAGGTCGCGCCCGACGATCCGGCGATCGTCACCGAGCGGGTGCGCTATCCCTCGCCCGAGGGCAACGGCGAGGTCGAGGGGCTGCTGGTGCGGCCGGCGGGCGTCGAGGGGCCGCTGCCGGCGGTCGTCGTCGTCCACGAGAACCGTGGGCTGAACCCCTACATCGAGGACGTCGCCCGCCGTCTCGGCAAGGCCGGCTACCTCGCCCTCGCCCCCGACGGGCTGACCTCGCTCGGCGGCTACCCCGGCGGCGACGAGGAGGGGCGCGAGATGCAGGCGTCCCTCGACCCGGCGAAGCTGATGGCCGACTTCTTCGCGAGCTTCGAGTACCTGCGCGACCGCGACGATGCGGCCAGGGTCGGCTGCGTCGGCTTCTGCTACGGCGGCGGGGTCTGCAACGCCCTCGCCGTCGCCTATCCCGAGCTCGCAGCCTCGGTGCCGTTCTACGGCCGCCAGGCCGACGCCGCCGACGTGCCGGCGATCGAGGCGCCGCTCCTCCTGCACTACGCCGGGCTCGACGAGCGCGTGAACGCCGGCTGGCCCGCCTACGAGGAGGCGCTGAAGGCTCACGGCAAGACCTACGAGGTCCACGTCTACGACGACGTCAACCACGGCTTCCACAACGACACGACGCCGCGCTTCGACGACGCGGCGGCGACGCTGGCGTGGGAGCGGACGCTCGCCTGGTTCGACCGCCACCTCCGCGGCTGACCGCCGCCTCCGGCAGCCTCCCCGCCGCTCCGGCGTTGGCCCGGGACGGCACCCCCGCTATACGCGGGCGAGGAGGACGCGCATGACCATCCGCAATCTCGACGCGGCGCTCGAGCCACAGGCGATCGTCGTGGTCGGCGACGGCCCGTGGGCGGCGATGGCGCACGCCAACGTCACCGCCGGCGGCTTCGCCGGGCCGGTGCACGCCGTCGACGTCGCCGGCATCGCCGGGCTCCCCGAGGCGCCCGACCTCGCGGTGGTGGCGACGCCCGCCGCGGAGGTGCCCGCCGCCATCGCCGCGCTCGGGGCGCGCGGCGGCAAGGTCGCGGTCGTCCTCGCCGACGGGGTGACGGCCGAAAGCGGCCTCCGCCAGGCGATGCTCGACGCGGCCCGCCCCCACCTCCTGCGCATCATCGGGCCGGACACCCTCGGCCTCCTCGTGCCGCCGTCGGGGGTGAACGCCAGCCTCTCGCCGACCGCGCCGGCGGCGGGGGGGCTCGCGCTCCTCTCGCAGTCGGGCGCGATCGCCACGGCGCTGATCGAGTGGGCCGCCGACCGCGGCATCGGCTTCAGCCAGATCCTCTCGCTCGGCGACATGGCCGACGTCGACGTCGGCGACGGCATCGACCTCCTCGCCCACGACCCGCGGACGCGGGCGATCCTGCTCTACCTCGAGGCGGTGCCCGAGGCGCGGAAGTTCCTCTCCGCCGCCCGCGCCGCCGCCCGCGTCAAGCCGGTGATCGCGATCAAGGCCGGGCGCTCCCCCGCGGCAGCGGCCGCCGCCGCCACCCACACCGGCGCGCTCTCGGGCGCCGACGAGGTCGTCGAGGCGGCGATGCGCCGCGCCGGCATCCTGCGCGTCCGCGGCCTCTCCGAGCTCTTCGCCGCCGCCGAGACCGTCGCCCGCTTCCGCCCGCTCACCCGCGCCCGGCTCGCGATCGTCACCAACGGCGGCGGGGCGGGCGTCCTCGCCGTCGACGGCGTGACCGAGGCCGGCGGCGTCCTCGCCGAGCTCGCCCCCGACACCGTCGCCGCGCTCGAGGCCGCCCTTCCGGCGGGGTGGAGGGGGGGCAACCCGCTCGACATCGGCGACGCGGCGCCCGACTGCTACGCGAGCGTCCTCGACATCCTCGCCGCCGACCAGGGCGTCGACGCGCTCCTCGCGATGAACTGCCCGAGCGCGCTCGGCCGCCCGGTCGAGACCGCCGAGGCGGTGGCGCGGACGGTCCGGCGCGGGATGATCCGCGGCAAGCCCGTCCTCGCCTGCTGGATGGGCGGCGCCAGCGCACGTCTCGCCCGGACGGCGCTGCGCACCGAGGGCGTCGCGAGCTACGACACCCCGGGCACCGCCGCGGCGGCGGTCGGCCACCTCGCGGCGTGGGGCCGGGCGCAGGCCGCACTCCTCCACGTCCCCGACCGCCAGGTCGAGGTGCTCGGCGCCAGCCCGGCGGGGGCGCGGGCGAAGGCGATGGCGATCTTCGAGGCCGTCGCCGCCGACGGCCGGGCGATGCTGACCGAGCCCGAGGCCAAGGCCGCCCTCGCCGCCTACGGCATCCCCGTCCCCGAGATCCGCCTCGCGCGGAGCCCCGCCGAGGTCGCCGAGGTCGCGGCCGGGCTCTGCGAGGGGCGGCTCGGCGAGGGCGGGCGGCGGGTGGTGGTCAAGCTCGTCTCGCGCTCGGCGAGCCACAAGTCCGAGGTCGGCGGCGTCGTCCTCGACGTCCCCGGCCCGGTCGAGGCCGCGGCCGCGGCGCGTGGCATCGCCGCCCGCGCGAAGGCGGCCGGCATCGAGGTCGACGGCTTCGCCGTCCAGCCGATGATCCGCCGCCCCGAGGCGCAGGAGCTCATCCTCGGCATCGGCCGCGACCCGGTGTTCGGGCCGGTGCTGCTCTTCGGCACCGGCGGCGTCGCGGTCGAGCTCCTCGGCGACACCGTCGTCGCGCTGCCGCCGATCGATTCGGCCCTCGCCGCGGCCCTCGTCGAGCGCACCCGCGCCGGCACCCTCCTCGCCGGCTTCCGCGGCCGCGAGCCCGCCGACCTCGCCGCGGTGCAGGGCGCCCTCGTCGCGCTCTCGCACATGATCGAGGACCTGCCCTGCCTGCGCGCCGTCGACGTCAACCCGCTCGTCGCCGACGCGGACGGCGTCCTCGCCCTCGACGCGCGCATGGTGATCGACCCCGCCGACCTCGCCCGCCGGCCGCCGAACCCCGACCTCGCGATCCGGCCCTATCCCGCGGGCTGGCGCCGGACCCACGTCCGCGGCGACGCCCGCTACGAGCTCCGCCCGATCCGGCCGGTGGACGCGCTCCTCTACCGCGGCTTCCTCGCGCACACGAGTGCCGAGGACATCCGCATGCGCTTCATGGCTCCGCGCAAGCACTTCCCCGACGAGATGGGCCTCCGCCTCAGCCAGCTCGACTACGACCGCGAGATGGCCTTCGTCGCGCTGACCCCCGGGGGCGAGCTCGCCGGCATCTCGCGGATGGTCGCCGATCCCGACCACCGCACGGCGGAGTACGCCCTCATCGTCCGCTCCGACCTCGCCGGCCAGGGGCTCGGCACCGCGCTGATGACGCTCCTCGTCGACTACGCCCGCGCCGACGGCATCGAGCGCCTCGAGGGGCCGGTCCTGCGCGAGAACCGCGGGATGCTCGGCCTCGTCACCGGCGGGCTCGGCTTCAGGAGCGCGCTCGACGGCGACGACACCGCCGTCGTCCGCACCTGGCTCGATCTCCTGCCCGGCCAATCGGCCGGGGAACCGGCCGGACCGTCGTCCCCGCCGGCCGGAGATCCGGCCGGACCCGCGCCGCCGGGCGCGCTTGCGGACCGGCCGGGCGGCTCCTAGCATCTGCCGCGACGCGAGACGCGCGCCCGAGGAGACCGACTTGTCCCAGCCGCTCGAAACCCCGCTCAACGCCCTCCACCGCAGCCTCGGCGGCCGGATGGTCGACTTCGCCGGCTACGACCTGCCGGTGCAGTACCCGACCGGCATCCTCAAGGAGCACCTCCACACCCGCAGCGCCGCCGGGCTCTTCGACGTGAGCCACATGGGCCAGATCGAGGTCCGCCCGCGCTCGGGCGACGTCGCCGACGCGGCGGCGGCGCTCGAGCGCCTGGTGCCGATGGACATCCTCGGCCTCGCCCCCGGCCGCCAGCGCTACGCCTTCTTCACCGACGACAAGGGCGGCATCCTCGACGACCTGATGGTCGCCAACCGCGGCGACCACCTCCTCCTCGTCGTCAACGCCGCCTGCAAGGCCGACGACCTCGCCCACCTCGAGGCGGCGCTCGGCCCGACGTGCACCGTCGAGATGCTCGACCGCGCCCTCCTCGCACTCCAGGGCCCGAAGGCCGAGGCGGTCCTCGCCGAGCGCATCCCCGACGTCGGCACCATGCGCTTCATGGACGTGCGCACGGTCAACTCCCGCGGCATCCGCGGCGTCGTCTCGCGCTCGGGCTACACCGGCGAGGACGGCTTCGAGATCTCGCTCCGACCCGAGGACGCGGTCGATCTCGCCCGCGGCCTGCTCGGCTACGCCGACGTACTTCCCATCGGCCTCGGCGCCCGCGACTCGCTGCGCCTCGAGGCCGGACTCTGCCTCTACGGCCACGACATCGACCGCACGACGACGCCGGTCGAGGCGGCGCTCGAATGGGCGATCCAGCCCGCCCGCCGCACCGGCGGCGACCGGGCGGGCGGGTTCCCCGGCGACGCGGTCATCCTCGACCAGGTCGCCCGCGGCGCCACCCGCCGCCGCGTCGGCCTCCGCCCCGAGGGCCGGGCGCCGATGCGCGAGGGGACCGAGCTCTTCACTGTCGAGACGGGCGAGGCGGGCGAGCCGATCGGGACGATCACCTCGGGCGGCTTCGCGCCGAGCCTCGACGCGCCGATCGCGATGGGCTACGTGCCGATCGCCTCGGCGGCGCCCGACACGCGGCTCCTCGGCCGGTTGCGCGGACGGATGCTGCCTGCGACAGTGGCGCGGATGCCCTTCGTCCCGCCGGGCTACAAGCGGCGCTAGGGCGGCCGAGGCACGGGATTCGACAGGCACGGAGAAACGGATGCTGCGCTACACCGAGGAGCACGAGTGGCTGAGGCAGGACGGCGACGAGGTCGTCGTCGGCATCACCGAGCACGCCGCCGAGCAGCTCGGCGACCTCGTCTTCGTCGAACTCCCCGCCGAGGGGGTGACGGTGGCGAAGGGCGACGAGGTGGTGACGATCGAGTCGGTGAAGGCCGCGAGCGACATCTCCGCCCCCCTCGACGGCATCATCACCGAGGTGAATACCGCGATCGTCGAGAACCCCGCTCTCGTCAACGAGGACCCGCTCGAGGGCGGCTGGTTCTTCAAGATGACGCTGAACGACCCCGCCGAGCTCGACGGGCTGATGGACGAGGAAGCCTACCTCGCCTACATCGCCTGATGGCGACCGTCCCGCTCCTCGCCGACGCCGCGGCGTCCCCCGAGGCGCGCGCGGTCTTCGACGACATCCGCGCGACGCGCGGCAGCGACTACGTCAACGACTTCTGGCGCGCCCTCGCCCACGACCCCGCCGAGCTCCGGCGGGTCTGGGAGGAGGCGAAGTCGGTGATGGCGCCGGGCGCCCTCGATCCGCTGGTCAAGGAGCTCGTCTACATCGCCGTCTCGACCGCCAACGCCTGTTCCTACTGCGTCCACTCCCACACCGCGGCGGCGCGGGCGAAGGGCATGACCGACGCCCAGCACGCCGAGCTTATCCGGGTCATCGCGCTGGCGGCGCGGACGAACCACCTCGTCACCGCGCTTCAGGTGCCGGTGGACGCCGCCTTCGATCGCAACGCCCCTCCGGCGGAGTAGCGGCGGCCGGTCTTGCTCCTCCGCCGCCGATCGGCACATAGTGCGGCCCGATCGCTCGTGTTTGCGGAAGCGTCATGCCGTTCGAAGAAACCGCCTACCACCCCTACGACTTCGCCAACCGCCGCCACATCGGCCCGAGCCCGGCGGAGATCGCCGAGATGCTGCGGGTCGTCGGCGCCGCGAGCCTCGACGCGCTGATCGACGAGACCGTGCCCGCCGGCATCCGCCAGCAGGCGCCGCTCGACTGGGGGCCGGCGCTCTCCGAGCAGGCGGCGCTGCACCGGCTCCGGCGCACGGCGGCGCGGAACCGCGTGCTGACCAGCCTGATCGGGCAGGGCTACTACGGCACCGTCACGCCGCCGGTCATCCAGCGCAACATCCTCGAGAACCCGGCGTGGTACACGGCCTACACGCCCTACCAGCCCGAGATCTCCCAGGGCCGGCTCGAGGCCCTCCTCAACTACCAGACGATGGTCTGCGACCTCACCGGCCTCGACGTCGCCAACGCCAGCCTTCTCGACGAGGCGACCGCCGCCGCCGAGGCGATGGCGCTCTGCCAGCGCGCGGCGAAGTCGAAGGCCACCGCCTTCTTCGTCGACCACGCCTGCCACCCGCAGACGATCGACGTCATCCGCACCCGCGCCGAGCCCTTCGGCTGGACGGTGATCGTCGGCGACCCCTTCGCCGAGCTCGACCCGGCGTCGGTCTTCGGCGCGATCTTCCAGTATCCGGGCACCTTCGGCGACGTCCACGACTTCGCCGCCCCGATCGCGGCGCTCCACGCCGCGGGCGCGCTCGCCTGCGTCGCCGCCGACCCGCTGGCGCTCACCCTCCTGAAGCCCCCGGGCGAGATGGGCGCCGACGTCGCCGTCGGCTCGACCCAGCGCTTCGGCGTCCCCCTCGGCTACGGCGGCCCCCACGCCGCCTACATGGCGGTCAAGGACGCACTCAAGCGGTCGATGCCGGGCCGCATCGTCGGCGTCTCGATCGACGCCCGCGGCAACCGCGCCTACCGCCTCGCCCTCCAGACCCGCGAGCAGCACATCCGCCGCGAGAAGGCGACCTCGAACGTCTGCACCGCCCAGGCGCTCCTCGCGGTCATGGCCTCGATGTACGCGGTCTTCCACGGGCCGGAGGGCCTCAAGGCCATCGCCCAGCGCATCCACCGCAAGACCGTGCGGCTGGCGAAGGGCCTCGAGTCCCTCGGCTTCACCGTCGCGCCCGCCACCTTCTTCGACACCATCACCGTCGAGGTCGGCGCCCTCCAGGGCGTCATCCTCGAGGCCGCGGTGGCGCAGGGCATCAACCTCCGCAAGATCGGGGCCGACCGCGTCGGCATCTCCCTCGACGAGCGCACCCGCCGCGAGCACACCCAGGCGGTCTGGCGCGCCTTCGGCGGCGACATGCTCGACCGCGACCTCGACCACGACCACCGCCTGCCCGACGCCCTCGTCCGCCAGAGCGCCTACCTCACCCACCCGATCTTCCACATGAACCGCGCCGAGGCGGAGATGACGCGCTACATGCGCCGCCTCGCCGACCGCGACCTCGCCCTCGACCGGGCGATGATCCCGCTCGGCTCGTGCACGATGAAGCTCAACGCCACCGCCGAGATGATGGCGCTGACCTGGCCCGAGTTCGCCGACATCCACCCCTTCGTCCCCTCCGACCAGACCGAGGGCTACCAGGAGGTGATCGGCGACCTCTGCGGCAAGCTCTGCGCCATCACCGGCTACGACGCCGTCTCGATGCAGCCGAACTCCGGCGCCCAGGGCGAGTACGCCGGCCTCCTCACCATCCGCGCCTACCACGCCAGCCGCGGCGACCACGCCCGCGACGTCTGCCTGATCCCGACCTCCGCCCACGGCACCAACCCCGCCTCCGCCCAGATGGCCGGGATGAAGGTCGTCCCGGTGAAGGCGGCCGAGAACGGCGACATCGACCTCGACGACTTCCGCGCCCGGGCCGAGGCGGCCGGCGACCGGCTCTCGTGCTGCATGGTCACCTACCCCTCGACCCACGGCGTCTTCGAGGAGACGATTCGCGCGGTCTGCGACATCACCCACGCCCACGGCGGCCAGGTCTATCTCGACGGCGCCAACATGAACGCCCTCGTCGGCCTCGCCCGCCCCGGCGACTTCGGCTCGGACGTCAGCCACCTCAACCTGCACAAGACCTTCTGCATCCCCCACGGCGGCGGCGGCCCCGGCATGGGTCCGATCGGCGTCAAGGCCCACCTCGCGCCCTACCTCCCCGGCCGCCCCGGCGGCGCCGGCCGCGTCTCCGCCGCCGACTTCGGCTCGCCGTCGCTCCTGACCATCTCCTGGGCCTACGTGCTGATGATGGGCGGCGCCGGCCTCACCCAGGCGACGAAGATCGCCATCCTCAACGCCAACTACGTCGCCGCCCGCCTCGCGCCGAAGTACCCGATCCTCTTCTCGCGGGGCGGCCGCGTCGCCCACGAGTGCATCGTCGACACCCGCCCGATGAAGGAGACCGCCGGCGTCACCGTCGACGACGTCGCCAAGCGCCTGATCGACTGCGGCTTCCACGCCCCGACGATGAGCTGGCCCGTCGCCGGCACCCTGATGATCGAGCCGACCGAGAGCGAGCCCAAGGCCGAGCTCGACCGCTTCTGCACGGCGATGCTCGCCATCGCCGGGGAGGCCGAGGCGATCGAGCGGGGCGACATGGACGCGGCCAACAACCCCCTCCGCAACGCCCCGCACACCGTCGAGGACCTCGTCGGCGACTGGGACCGCCCCTACAGCCGCGAGGCGGCGTGCTACCCGCCCGGCGCCTTCCGCGTCGACAAGTACTGGGCGCCGGTCAACCGCGTCGACAACGCCTTCGGCGACCGCAACCTCGTCTGCTCGTGCCCGCCGGTCGAGAGCTACCGCGAGGCCGCGGAGTAGCGCCGCCTCCGGCGCCGGCCCTCAGTCCGCCGGCGCGCCTTCGAGGGTGGCGAGCACCGCGGCGAGGTCGCGGCGGCAGGCGGCGACCATGAAGTCCATGAACAGCCGGCTCTTCGGGTCCTGCAACCGCTTGTGCGGATAGAGGCAGGCGAGCTGGATGTCCTGCGGCGGGGTCTCCTCGGCGACCGGCACGAGCGCCCCCGAGGCGAGGTGGTCGGCGATCTCGAACACCGGCTTCAGGATGATGCCGCGGCCGGCGAGGGCCCAGGCGGTCAGCACGTCGCCGTCGTCGGACTCGAGCGTGCCCGTCACCTCGAATCGCCGCGGGCCGTCGGCGGTGACGAGCGTCCACATGAACTCGCGCGCCCCGGGATAGCGGTGGAGCAGGCAGTCGTGGCGCTGGTCGATCAAGTCCTGCCCGGTCACCGGCCGCGGGTGGTCGGCGAGGTAGCCCGGCGCCGCGACGAGGACGCGGCGGCAGTCGGCGATCGGCCGCACCCGCATGTTCGAGTCCTCGAGCGTGCCGAGGAGGAACGCCATGTCGAGGCCCTCGGCGGTCATGTCGAGCTTGCGGTCGGAGAGGCGCAGGCGCACGTCGATCTCGGGGTATCCGTCCTTGAACGCCGGAATGAGCGGCGCGATCAGGCGCTTGCCGATGCCGAGCGGGGCCGCGACGTGGAGCGAGCCGCGCGGGTTCTGCGTCATGTCGGCGACGGCGCCCTCGGCCTCCTCGATCGTCTCGAGGATCTTGCGCGCCCCGTCGTAGAAGACCGTGCCGTGCTCGGTCGGCTGGAGGCTGCGGGTCGTGCGGTTGAACAGGCGCACGCCGAGATGCCGCTCGAGCTCGGCGATGCGCGCGCTCGCGACCGCGGCCGAGATGCGCTGGTCGCGCCCGGCGGCCGACATCGACCCGAGTTCGAAGACCCGCACGAACGTGCGGAGATTGGCAACGTACGACATGACGCCGGCACCCTAGCATTTTCAGGCTCCGACTGAAACTGCTCGGTGAATTGCGGCATTTGCGCGAGAACCGACTTCTGCCAGCATGGCCCGATCGAAACGGACCAGGGCGGCAGGGATCAGCGCATGTACGAATTCGCCATAATCTGGGACTGGCTCGCCTTCGCGGCGCGCTGGCTTCACGTCATCACCGGCATCGCTTGGATCGGTTCGTCGTTCTACTTCGTCGCCCTCGACCTCGGGCTGCGCAAGGCCCCGGACCTCCCCCCCGGCGCCCACGGCGAGGAATGGCAGGTCCACGGCGGCGGCTTCTACCACATCCAGAAGTATCTCGTGGCGCCCGAGCGCCTTCCCGAGCACCTCGTCTGGTTCAAGTGGGAGAGCTACGCGACCTGGCTTTCCGGCTTCGCGATGCTGTGCATCGTCTACTACGCCGGCGCCGATCTCTTCCTCGTCGACCGCAACGTCTGGGACGTGCCGGCCTGGGGGGCGATCCTCGTCTCGCTCGCCTCGCTGTCGGTCGGCTGGCTGCTCTACGACAACCTCTGCAAGTCGCGACTCGCCGAGAGCCCGACGGTGCTGATGGTGCTGCTCTTCGCCATCCTCGTCGTCATGGCCTGGGGCTACACCCACGTCTTCACCGGCCGCGCCGCGCTCCTCCACCTCGGGGCGTTCACCGCGACGATCATGTCGGCCAACGTCTTCTTCGTCATCATCCCCAACCAGGGCGTCGTCGTCGCCGACCTGCGCGCCGGGCGGACGCCCGACCCGAAGTACGGCAAGATCGCCAAGCTGCGCTCGACCCACAACAACTACCTGACGCTGCCCGTCCTGTTCCTGATGCTGTCGAATCACTACCCGCTCGCCTTCGCGACCGAGTGGAACTGGTTGATCGCCAGCCTCGTCTTCCTGATGGGCGTCACCATCCGCCACTACTTCAACACCATGCACTCCACCGGCAAGGGGCCGAACTGGACCTGGGCGGCGACGGCGGTCATCTTCATCGTCATCATGTGGCTCTCGTCCTCGCCGATGACCTCGCGGGAGGAGCTCGCCGACATGTCCCCGACGGAGGCGCGCTTCGCCTCCGCCGCGGGCTTCACCGAGGTCGCCGACACGGTGACCGGCCGCTGCTCGATGTGCCACACCGCCGAGCCGGTGTGGCCCGGCGTCCACCGCGCCCCGAAGGGGGTGATCCTCGACAACCAGACCGACATCGCCGCCCACGCCCGCGAGATCTACCTCCAGTCGGGCCGCAGCCACGCGATGCCGCCGGCGAACGTCACCGAGATGCAGCCGTCCGAGCGCAAGGCGATCATCGACTGGTACAACGCCGCGCTCGCCGGCTGAAACCGGCGCCCGGTGGCTCCCGGGAGCTGCGTGGATTTTCGTACCCGAACGGCGCGGGAACCCCTATCATCCCCTCTTCAGGGGGATTCGTGCGGCCGCCCGCGGCCGTCCGAGACGGGGTGGTGACGAGTGGACGGAGCGCACGACAGGCCGCCCGGGCGGACGGCCGAGAACTGGAGCCGCAACGATCGGATTCGCGCCGGCTCCGTGAGCGGCCCGTGGCGCAGCACGCCGCGCACCGGGACCACGCCCGACCCGCGCACCGAAGCGCCCGCGCCGCACCACGAGCCCGCCGCGTCGCGCCCGAACGTCGAGGCGCCCGCTGCGGACTTCGTCCGCGACCCCCTGCCGATCCGCCCGGCCGCGCCGGTCCGCCGGCGGACGAGCCGCGCCGCGATGGCGGCGTGGATCGTCTTCGGCATCCTCTTCGCGGCGGCGTGCGTCGGCCTCGCCTTCCTCTTCCAGCCGGCGGGCGCGCCGCCCGAACTCGACGCCGCGCCCGAGTCGGCCGAGGCGCCCCTCCCGGCCGGGGAAGCCGCCGCCGTCGACGCGCCCGCAGCCGATCCGGCCGGGACCGTCGCGCCGCCGGCCGGGGACGTCACGCTCGCGGGGATCTCGAACGTCCGGCTTCGCACCGGCACCGGGCTCGACGCCAGCGCGCGCGATGCCGTCGCCGCCGCGCTCGGCGGGGCCGGCATCGCCGACGTGCAGGTCGAATCGCTGCCCTTCGATGTCGCGACCTCGCGTGTCGGCTACTACCGGGCGGAGGACCGGGCGGCGGCGGAGGCGCTCGCGGCCTGGATCGCCCCGGTGCTCGGCCGCGGCGAGCCGCTGCCGGTGCGCGACTACCACCAGCTCCTCGACAGCGCCGAGCCCGGGCGGCTCGACCTCTGGATCGGCGGCTGAGCCGGAGGAACGTCCGCGAACCGGCCCACCGCCGCCGCCCGTCCGGCGAGCGGCCGTCCCGCACCTTTCCAGAGGGTTAACGCGCGAAGGGTAATCCCGCAATATCAAGGACTTGACCCCCGTCTCGCGCGCGAGACGGGACGGCCCCGGGGCGGTTCCGGGCCGTTTCGCAGCGGGTTCTCAGAGCGGCATCGCGAAGGCGGTCCGGACCGGCCGCTTGCCGATGATGCGCCGGCCGAGGGCGGCGAGCATCGGTCCGTAGTCGCGGGTCAGCATCACCCGGCGGAGATAGCCCGTGGTCTCGTCCCGGGTCTCGTAGAGCATCCGCGAGCCCTCGCCCGAGGTCAGCGCCTCGCGCCAGCGGTCGAAGTCGCTCGCCGGCAGCCAGCCGACGAGCGCGACGCCACCGTCGGTGTCCTCGGCGACGTAGCCGACCGGCGCCGTCCGCGCCGCCTCGACGGCGGCGCTGAAGATCATGCAGGCCCGGTGCCGCCGCCCCTCCTCGTCCCGGCCCTCGATCTCGAGCGTGCGGAATTCACGGACCTCCGCCCCGCCCGCGTCGCTGCCACCGCGGCTCACCACGCTGTCGATGCTGAAGAACTGCATGCGGCGACTCCCCCTGCCCATGCGCGATCGGAGCCCGGACGGTGTGTGGCGGGCGTGATCCGAGCGTGATCCCGGCATGAGTTTCACGCCCCCGTGCCGGAAAATCCCGCCGCCCGCCCGCCGGCGGGGGGTGCGGCACCGGGTTTCGGCCCTTTTCTTGACGCCTGAAACCCGCTATAGCGCCGGCGCCGGCACGGGGTCGCGAATCCCGGCCGGTCCCGGCCCTCCCGACCCCGCTGGACGACATCCCGGCCGCGGCCGACGAGGGAGCGGTGCCGCGCAACGCCATTCGAGAAGGAACTCCCGATGTCGATCACGCCCGACGTGAAGCAGCAGCTCATCAACGACTACGCCACCAAGGCCGGCGACACCGGCTCGCCCGAGGTGCAGGTCGCGATCCTGACGAGCCGCATCAACACGCTCACCGAGCACTTCAAGACCCACAACAAGGACAACCACTCGCGGCGCGGCCTGCTGAAGATGGTGTCCCAGCGCCGCAAGCTCCTCGACTACGTCAAGGGCAAGGACGAGGCCCGCTATCAGTCGCTGATCGGCCGCCTCGGCATCCGCCGCTGAATTCCGACGGGCGCCCCCTCGCGGGCGCCCTTTCGTTTCGGACGCCCGGCGGAGCGTCCGCGCACACACCATCCGCCGATGCAGGCCGGGCCCCCTCCGATCCCGAGGGGAACGCGCCCCGAAGGCAAGCCGAGGGATCCGCGGGGAGAACCCGCGTTGCACGGCACCGGGCCAGGGGGTCCGGCCGCCGAACCGTCAAGGAAAAGACATGTTCAACGTCGTCAAGAAATCGATCGAGTGGGGCCATGACACGCTCACGCTCGAGACGGGCCGCATCGCCCGCCAGGCCGACGCCGCCGTCCTCGCCACCTACGGCGAGACCAGCGTGCTCGCCACCGTCGTCTACGCGCGCAGCCCGAAGCCCGGCCAGGACTTCTTCCCGCTGACCGTCCACTACCAGGAAAAGACCTACGCCGCCGGCAAGATCCCGGGCGGCTTCTTCAAGCGCGAGGCGCGTCCCTCCGAGAAGGAGGTGCTGACCTCCCGCCTCATCGACCGCCCGATCCGCCCGCTCTTCGTCGACGGCTTCAAGAACGAGGTCCAGGTCATCGCGACCGTGCTCTCCTACGACATGGAGAACGACCCCGACATCGTCGGCATGATCGCCGCCTCCGCCGCGCTCACCCTCTCGGGCGTGCCGTTCATGGGCCCGATCGGCGCGGCCCGCGTCGGCTTCGTCGACGGCACCTACGTGTTGAACCCGGCCGTCGACGACATGGAGAAGCTCCGCGAGAACCCCGAGCAGCGCCTCGACCTCATCGTCGCCGGCACCAAGGACGCGGTGATGATGGTCGAGTCGGAGGCCTACGAGCTCTCCGAGGCCGAGATGCTCGGCGCGGTCAAGTTCGGCCACGAGCAGATGCAGCCGGTCATCGACCTGATCATCGACATGGCCGAGGACGCGGCGAAGGAGCCCTTCGCCTTCCAGCCGGCCGACTATTCCGCCCTCTACGAGCGCGCCAGCACCCTCGGCGGCGCGGCGATGCGGGAGGCCTTCGGCATCCGCGACAAGCTCGCGCGCCAGGACGCCGTCAAGGCGGCGAAGGAGACCATCCTCGCCGGCCTCTCCGAGGAGGAGCAGGCCGACCCGTCGCTCGACGCCGTCATCAAGAAGCTCGAGTCCGACGTCGTCCGCGGCGACATCCTCGACCACGGCCGCCGCATCGACGGCCGCGACCTCGTCACCGTCCGCCCGATCGTCGCCGAGGTCGGGGTCCTGCCCCGCACCCACGGCTCGGCGCTCTTCACCCGCGGCGAGACCCAGGGCCTCGTCGTCACCACCCTCGGCACCGGCGACGACGAGCAGATGATCGACGCGCTCCACGGGACGAGCCGGTCGAACTTCCTCCTGCACTACAACTTCCCGCCGTACTCGGTCGGCGAGACCGGCCGCATGGGCTCCCCGGGCCGTCGCGAGATCGGCCACGGCAAGCTCGCCTGGCGCGCGCTCCAGGCGGTGCTGCCGGCGGCGACGGACTTCCCCTACACCATCCGCATCGTCTCCGAGATCACCGAGTCGAACGGCTCGTCGTCGATGGCGACGGTCTGCGGCTCGTCGCTGTCGATGATGGACGGCGGCGTGCCCCTGAAGGCGCCGGTCGCCGGCGTCGCCATGGGCCTGATCCTCGAGGGCGAGAAGTTCGCGGTGCTGACCGACATCCTCGGCGACGAGGACCACCTCGGCGACATGGACTTCAAGGTCGCGGGCACGGCGAACGGCATCACCTCGCTGCAGATGGACATCAAGGTCGCCGGCATCACGCCCGCGATCATGGAGCAGGCCCTCGCCCAGGCGAAGGACGGCCGGATGCACATCCTCGGCGAGATGGGCAAGGCGCTGACCAGCGGCCGGACCGAGTTCTCCGCCCACGCCCCGCGCATCGAGACCATGCAGATCGCCGTCGACAAGATCCGCGAGGTCATCGGCTCGGGCGGCAAGGTCATCCGCGGCATCGTCGAGGAGTCGGGCGCCAAGGTCGACATCAACGACGACGGCACCATCAAGATCGCGTCGGCCAACGCCGCGGCGATCGAGAAGGCGCGCGAGCTCATCGGCGCCATCGTCGACGAGCCGGAGATCGGCAAGGTCTACACCGGCAAGGTGGTGAAGATCATGGACTTCGGCGCCTTCGTGAACTTCTT
>CAZEGY010000035.1:0-15742 GCA_964511815.1 uncultured Rhodovulum sp. | reverse complement strand
TGGCGGTCGAGGACGCGATCGACGGGCGGCGGACGGCGCACGACGACGAGCCCGACCACGACCACGACGACTTCGACAGCTTCGTCGTCGAGCTGCCGGCGGTGGCGGCGCCCGAGGAGCTCGCCGCCCGGGTGGCGCGGGCGGCGGAGGCCTGCGACGTGCTCAGGGTCAAGGGCTTCGCCGCGGTCGCCGGCAAGCCGATGCGCCTCGTCGTGCAGGCGGTCGGGCCGCGGGTCAGCCACCACTACGACCGCCGCTGGGCGGAGGGCGAGCGGCCGGCGACGCGGCTCGTCGTCATCGGGCTGAAGGGGCTCGACCGGGCGGCGGTGGAGCGCGTGCTGGCGGCCTGATGCACATTCTCAACGTCACCACCGCGTCGCTCGACGACCTGATCGAACCCGTCGACCTCGGCCAGGCGCCGGCGGAGCTCGTGGCGGCGAGCTTCTCCGACAGCGACCTCGCGGCGCTGGCGGCGGCGTGGCGGCCCGACCTGCCCGAGCTCCGCCTCGCGGCGCTGCGCGACCTCCGCCATCCGATGTCGGTCGACCTCTGGATCGAGCGGGTGGCGTCGCGGGCGCGGGCGGTGCTGGTGCGGCTCCTCGGCGGCCACGACTGGTGGGAGTACGGCTGCGAGCGGCTGGCGGCGGTGGCGCGCGAACGCGGGGTGGCGCTGGTGCTGCTGCCCGGGGAGTGCCGCGACGACGACCCCCGGCTCGCGGCGCTGTCGACGGTCGCGGGCGCGGCGCGGGCGGGGCTTCTCGCCTGCTTCCGCGAGGGCGGGCCGGAGAACATGGCCGCGGCGCTGGCCCGGCTCGCCCGGGTCGGCGGGCGCGACGGGCCGGTGCCGGCGGCACGGCCGCTGCCGCGGATCGGGGTCCACGTTCCGGGGCCGGGCGGCGGGGTGCGCGGGCTCGACGCGGTGGCGGCGGGCGAGCGGCCGCTGGTCGCGGTGCTCTTCTACCGCTCGATGCTGCTCGCCGGGGACCATGCGCCGGTCGACGCGCTCGTCGCGGCGCTCGCCGCCGAGGGGCTGGCGGCGGTGGCGGTCTTCGTGCCGTCGCTGCGCGATCCCGACGTGGGCGCGGCGGTGGTGCCGGCGCTGCGGCGGGCCGGAGTCGCGGCGATCGTCACCGCGACCGCCTTCGCCGCCGGCGACGAGGCCGGGGGGCTCGCGGGCCTCGGGGTGCCGGTCTTCCAGGCGGTGCCGGCGACGACGCGGGCCGAGGCGTGGGCCGAGGGCCAGCGCGGGCTGACGCCGGCGGACCTGGCGATGCACGTCGTCCTGCCCGAGCTCGACGGGCGGCTCCTGGCCGGGGCGGTGTCGTTCAAGGAGACCGGCCCCCTCGATGCGCGGCTCGGGCTGCGGCTCCAGCGCAACCGCCCGGAGCCGGGGCGGGTGGCACAGGTGGCGCGGCGGATCGCGGCGCACCTCGCGCTCGCGGCGACGCCGGCGGCGGAGCGGCGGGTGGCGATCCTCGTGCCGGACTATCCGGCGGCGACGGGGCGGGCCGGCTATGCCGTCGGGCTCGACGTGCCGGCGAGCGTGCTCGCGATCCTCGCCGACCTCGCGGCGGCGGGATACGACGTCGAGGACGTGCCGGCGACGCCGCGGGAGCTGATGGCGCGCCTCGCGCACGCGCGGCCGGCGCTGCCGGTGGCGGACTACGTCCGGCTCGCGGGCGCGGTGCCGGCGGCGGCGATGGCGCGGGTCGCGGCGGCGTGGGGCGGGCCGGAGGAAGACGCGCCCGGCGGGGCGTTCGGCGTGCGCTTCGCGCGCTTCGGCAAGGTGATCGTCGCCTTCGCCCCCGACCGCGGGCGGAGCGGCGACCGGCGGGTCGAGTACCACGACCCCGCCCTGCCGCCGCGGCACGCGCTCGTCGCCTTCGGGCTCTGGCTGCGCGCGGCGGAGCGGGTGCAGGCGCTCGTCCACGTCGGCGCCCACGGCACGCTCGAATGGCTGCCCGGCAAGACCGTGGCGCTGGCCGAGGACTGCTTCCCGGAGGTCGTCGCCGGCGCCCTCCCCGTGGTCTATCCGTTCATCGTCTCCAACCCCGGCGAGGCGGCGCAGGCCAAGCGGCGGATCGGGGCGGTGACGCTCGGCCACCTGACCCCGCCCCTCGCCGGCGCCGGGCTCGGGCAGGCGGAGCGCGCGCTCGAGCGGCTCGTCGATGAGTACGCCCAGGCCGACGGGCTCGACCGGCGGCGGCGCGACCGGCTGGCGCGGCTCATCGTCGAGACGGCGCGCGCGACCGGCCTCGCCGGGGAGGCCGGGGTCGGGGCGGCCGACGACCCGGACGCGGCGCTCGTGCGGATCGACGCCTGGCTCTGCGACCTCAAGGACTTCGCGATCAAGGACGGGCTGCACGTCTACGGGCGGAGCGGCGCCGACGACCCGCCGGAGCGCGTCGCCTCGGCCGCGGCGGAGCGGGCGGCGCTCCTCGCCGCACTCGCCGGGCGCTTCGTGGCGCCGGGGCCGTCGGGGACGCCGGAGCGCGGGCGCCGCGACGTGCTGCCGACCGGGCGCAACCTCTTCGCCGCCGATCCGCGGACGCTGCCGACGCCGACGGCGTTCGCGCTCGGGCGGGCGGCGGCCGACGAGACCCTGCGGCGCTTCGTCCAGGAGCACGGCGACTGGCCGCGGGCGCTCGTCATCGACCTCTGGGGGAGCGCCTCGCTCAGGACCGGCGGCGAGGCGATCGCCCAGGGGCTGGCGCTCCTGGGCTGCCGCCCGGTCTGGGACGACGCGACGGCGCGGGTGACCGGGATCGAGGTCCTGCCGCCCGCCGCGGTCGGACGGCCGCGGGTCGACGTGACCTGGCGGATTTCGGGGCTCTTCCGCGACATGTTCGAGGCGCAGATAGCCCTTCTCGACGCCGCGGTCGCGGCGGTGGCGGCCCGGGAGGAGAGCGTCGCGGACAACCCGCTCGTCGCCGCCGGGCCGCGGCCGCGGCGGATCTTCGGCTCGGCGCCCGGGACCTACGGCGGCGGGCCGGAGGAAGCCTTGCAGGACGGGCGCTGGGAGCGGCGCGACGAGCTCGGTGCGGCCTACCTCGCCGCGGGCTCGCACGCCTTCGGCGGCGCGCGCGGCGAGGGGGCGGCGGCGGACGGCGCCTTCGCCGAGCGGGTGGCGGCGGCGGAGCTCCTCGTCCACGCCCACGACGATCCGGCGCGCGACATCCTCGAGGGCTCGGCGGACGTCGCCTTCGTCGGCGGCTTCGCCGCGGCGGTGGCGGCGCTCGGCGGCAAGGCCGACCTCGTGGTGCTCGACACGACCGACCCCGCCCGGCCGCGGGCGCGCTCGCTCGCCGAGGCGGTGACGCGGGTGGTGCGGGCGCGGGCGACCAACCCGCGGTTCATCGCCGGCCAGCTCCGCCACGGGCCGCGCGGCGCGGCGGAGTTCGCCGAGACCGTCGACCGGCTCGTCGGCTTCGCCGAGACCACCGGGGCGGTGTCCGAGGCGCTGATCGCGGCGGTCCATGCCGCCTATGTCGAGGACGCCGCGGTGCGCGACTTCCTTCTCCGCGAGAACCCTGCCGCGGCACGGGCGATCGCCCAGCGCTTCGCCGATGCCCGGAGGCGCGGGCTCTGGCATCCGCGGCGGAACAGCGTCGACGACGACCTCGCCGCCCTCGTCGCCGAGGCGGCGGCGCTCGAGGCGCGGGCATGACCGCGCCGCGCGCCCGGGGCGCCTGCCCGAGCCTCGCCGCGCCGATGCGCACCGGCGACGGCTGGCTCGCGCGGCTGAGCTTCACGGAGGGGATGACGGGTGCGCAGCTCGCGGGGCTCGCGGCGGTGGCGGCGCGGCTCGGCAACGGGCTGGTCGAGGTGACGGCGCGCGGCAGCCTGCAGGTCCGCGGCCTCGCCGAGGCGGCGCCGCTCGCCGCGACGCTGGCGCCGCTCATGCTGCCGCTCGCCGAGGGGCTGCCGGTGGTGACGAGCCCGCTCGCCGGGCGCGACCCCGGGGAGGCCGCCGACCCGCGGCCGCTCGCGGCGGCGCTGCGGCGGTTCAGGGCACCGCTGCCGGCCAAGGCTGCGGCGGTGGTCGATGGCGGCGGCGGCTTCGGGCTCGACGCGCTGGCGGCGGACGTGCGGCTGCTGCGGGTCGCCGGGGGCTGGCGGGTCGGCGTCGGCGGGACGGCGGCGACGGCGCGGTGGCTCGGGCTCCTCGACGCCGACGCGGCGGTCGCCGCGGCGCTCGGGCTCCTCGCGCGGATGTCGCGGGAGCACCGGCGCGGGCGCGATCTCGGCGGCCTCCCTGCGGAACCGGCGCCGGCGGCGCGGCCGGCGCCGGAGGCGGTCGGGCGCTTTTCGCTCGGCGACCGGGTCGCCCGCGGCGTCGCCTTGCCCTTCGGCGTCGCCGAGAGCGGCGCGGTCGCCGGGCTCGCGGCGGCGGCCGGCACGGCGCGGCTCTGCCCGGCGCCGGGGCGGGCGCTCGTCGCGGTCGGGCTGACGGCGGCGGCGGAGGCGGACTTCGTCGCCGCGGCCGCGGCGCTCGGCTTCGTCACCGCGGCCGACGATCCGCGCCGCGCCATCGCCGCCTGCGCGGGGGCACCGGCCTGCGCGGCGGGGCGGCTGGCGACACGGGCGGTCGCGGCGCGGATCGCGGCCCGGGTCGCGGCGGAGCCGGGGGCGTGGCCGCGCGAGGTGCGGCTGCATCTCTCGGGGTGCCCGAAGCGCTGCGCCCAGCCGGTCGGGCCGGCGGTGACGCTGGTGGCCGAGGGCGGCGGGCTGCGGGTCACCGGCGACGGCCGCGGGGTTCCGGCCGGGCTCGGCCACTATCTTCTGGAGGCGGCGACATGGTGAGCGGGGACTACCTCCGGGACGGTACGGCGATCTACGAGCGTTCGTTCGCGATCATCCGCGCCGAGGCCGACCTCGCGCGCTTCCCGCCCGACGAGGCGGAGGTCGCGGTGCGGATGATCCACGCCTGCGGGGTGGTCGAGGCCGCCGAGCGGTTCCGCTTCGCGCCGGGCTTCGTCGCGGCGGCGCGGGCGGCGCTGGCGGCGGGGGCGCCGATCCTCTGCGACGCGGAGATGGTGGCGCACGGGGTGACGCGGGCGCGGCTGCCGGCGGGCAACGCCGTCGTCTGCACCCTGCGCGACCCGCGGACGCCCGGGCTCGCGGCCGAGCTCGGCACGACGCGCTCGGCCGCGGCGCTGGAGCTCTGGCGCGAGCGCATGGCCGGCGCGGTGGTGGCGATCGGCAACGCGCCGACGGCCCTCTTCCACCTGCTCGACATGGTGGCGGCGGGGGCGCCGCGGCCGGCGGCGGTGATCGGGATGCCGGTCGGCTTCGTCGGGGCGGCGGAGTCGAAGGAGGCGCTGGCGGCGTCCGACCTCCCGCACGCGGTGGTGCTCGGGCGGATGGGGGGGAGCGCGATGGCGGCGGCGGCGGTGAACGCGCTGGCGAGGGCGGGGATATGAGATCGGCCACCGACCGAAGCGGCGCGCGCGCGGGGGCACGGGCATGACCGGGCGGCTGATCGGGGTCGGGACCGGGCCCGGCGACCCCGACCTCCTGACGGTCAAGGCGGTGCGGGCGCTCGCCGCGGCCGACGTGGTGGCGTGGTTCGCCAAGGCCGGGCGGCGGGGCAACGCGCGGGCGACGGTCGAGGGCCTGCTGCGCGCCGACGCCGTCGAGCTGCCGCTCGCCTACCCGGTGACGACCGAGGTCCCGACCGCCGATCCGCGCTACGGGGCGGCGATCGCGGCGTTCTTCGCCGCGGCGGCGGCGGCGGTCGAGGCGCATCTCGCGGCGGGGCGGACGGTCGCGGTGCTGAGCGAGGGCGATCCGCTGTTCTACGGCTCGTACATGCATCTCCACGTCCGGCTGGCGCCGCGCTACCCGGCCGAGGTGATCCCCGGCATCACCGCGATGTCGGGGTGTTGGAGCGCGGCGGGCCTGCCGCTGGTGCAGGGCGACGAGGTGCTGACGGTGCTGCCGGGCACGCTCCCCGAGGCGGAGCTGACGCGGCGGCTCGTCGACAGCCCGGCGAGCGTCATCATGAAGGTCGGGCGCAACCTCGCGACGATCCGCCGGGCGCTCGCCGGAGCCGGCAAGCTCGCGCGCGCGGTCTACGTCGAGCGCGGGACGATGGCGCGGGCGGTGACGACGCCGCTCGCCGAGAAGGCCGACGACGTGGCGCCGTACTTCTCGCTGGTGCTGGTGCCCGGGTGGGAGGACCGCCCGTGACCGCCGGGGAGCGCGGCCGGCTCGCGGTCGTCGGGCTCGGCCCGGGGCCGGAGGAGCAGCTGACCGGCGCGGCGAGGGCGGCGCTCGCCGGGGCGAGCGATCTCTTCGGCTATGGCCCCTACCTCGCGCGCGTGGCGCTGGCGCCGGGGCAGGTCGCGCATCCGACCGACAACCGCGCCGAGATCGCCCGGGCGCGGGCGGCGCTGGCGCTCGCCGCGGACGGGCGGCGGGTGGCGATGGTGTCGGGGGGCGACCCCGGGGTCTTCGCGATGGCCGCCGCGGTCTGCGAGGCGGTCGAGGGCGGGCCAGAGGCGTGGCGGCGGCTCGGGGTCGAGGTGGTGCCGGGGGTGACGGCGATGCTCGCGGTCGCGGCGCGCTGCGGGGCACCGCTCGGGCACGACTTCTGCGCGCTGTCGCTCTCGGACAACCTCAAGCCGTGGGAGACCGTCGAGGCGCGGCTGCGCGCGGCGGCCGGGGCGGGGTTCGTGCTCGCGCTCTACAACCCCACGAGCCGGGCGCGGCCGTGGCAGCTCGGCCGGGCGTTCGCGGTGCTCGGCGAGGTGCTGCCGGCGGAGACGGTGGTGGTGTTCGGGCGCGCGGCGCTGCGGGCCGACGAGCGCATCGTGGTGACGACGCTGGCCGCCGCCGACCCGGGAAGCGCCGACATGGCGACCTGCGTCATCGTCGGCTCGGCCGAGACGCGGACGGTGCCGCGGCCGGGGATGGCGCCGCTCGTCTATTCGCCGCGGTCGGCGCGGGGCGCGCGATGACGCGCGACCTCTGCCAGCGCGGCATCGACGGTCTCGACCGCCCCGGGCGCCGCCGGGCGCGCGACCAGCACGACGGGGAGGCCGAGCGCCCGCGCCGCGGCGATCTTCGCGTAGGTCGCCGCGCCGCCGCTGTTCTTCGCCACCACCGCCTCGATGCCGCGGCCGGCGAGGAGCGCCCGCTCGGCGGCCGCGTCGAACGGCCCGCGGGCGAGGAGGGCCTCGGCGCCGTCGGGAAGCGCGCCGGGGTCGACGGGCTCGATGCTGCGGACGAGGTAGCGGTGCTGTGGCGCCGCACGGAAGGCGCCGACCTGCTGGCGGCCGACGGCGAGAAGGACGCGCCGCGGCACCGCCCCGAGCGCGGCGGCGGCGGCGGGCATGTCGGGAACCTCGGTCCAGCGGTCGCCGGGCACGCGGGTCCAGCCCGGACGGCGCAGGACGACGAGGGCGACGCCGGCGATGCGCGCGGCGCCGGCGGCGTTCGCCGACATCCGCTCGGCGAAGGGGTGGGTGGCGTCGACGAGGACGCGCACGCCCTGGGACGCGATCCAGGCGGCGAGCCCGGCGGCGCCGCCGAAGCCGCCGCTGCGCACGGCGCAGCCGGGGAGCGCCGGCGCGCGGGTGCGGCCGGCGAGGGAATAGGTGACGCTGTGGCCGGGCCGGGACGCGAGGCGCGTGGCGAGGTCGCGCGCCTCGCCGGTGCCGCCGAGGATGAGGACGTGCATGGAGACTTGTAGTCCGCCCCCCGAGCTCGCGACAGGGGCGAGGTGGCTCTCCGTCGTCGGGATCGGCGAGGACGGGGTCGACGGCCTCGGCGCGACCGCCCGGGCGGCGATCGCCGGTGCCGCGGTGGTCTTCGGCGGCGCCCGGCACCTCGCGCTGGCGCGGCCGCTCATCGCCGGCGAGGCGCGGGCCTGGCCGACGCCGTTCGACGCCGCGCTCGCCGCGGTCACCGCGCTGCGCGGGCGGCGGGTCTGCGTCCTCGCCTCGGGCGACCCGTTCCAGCACGGGGTCGGCGCGACGCTGGCCCGGCGCGTCGCCCCCGCCGAGATGACGGTGGTCCCGGCGGCCTCGGCCTTCGGCCTCGCGGCGGCGCGCCTCGGCTGGGCGTTGCAGGAGGTCGAGACGATTTCGCTCCACGGCCGGCCCGAGGCGCTGATCCGCCCGCTCCTCCATCCCGGCACCCGCATCCTCGCGCTGACCTCGGACGGTGCGGCCCCGGCGCGGATCGCGCGGCGGCTGGCCGCGGCCGGCTTCGGCGCCTCGCGCCTCCACGTCCTCGAGGCGATGGGCGGGGCGGAGGAGCGCCGCCGGACGGTGCCGGCGGCCGACTTCGGCGACAGCGCCTGCGCGGCGCTCAACGTCCTCGCCGTCGAGGTGGCGGCGGGGCAGGGGGCCGCGGTCGTGCCCCTCGCCGGGCTCGGCGACGAGCTCTTCGAGCACGACGGCCAGATCACCAAGCGCGAGATCCGCGCCGTCACCCTCGCGGCGCTGGCGCCGCGGCGGGGCGAGCTCCTGTGGGACGTCGGCGCGGGATCGGGGTCGGTGGCGATCGAGTGGATGCTGCGCCACCCCTCGCTCCGCGCCGTCGCCGTCGAGGCCCGCGCCGACCGCGCCGCGCGCATCCGCCGCAACGCCGAGGCGCTCGGGGTGCCGGGGCTCGACGTGCACGAAGGGGCGGCGCCCGCGGCGCTCGCCGGACTGCCGGCGCCGGACGCGATCTTCGTCGGCGGCGGCGGCAGCGACGCCGGCGTGCTCGACGCGGCGATCGCCGCCCTCCCCGCCGGGGGCCGGCTCGTCGCCAACGCGGTGACGCTCGCCATGCAGGGGCTGCTCGCCGAGACCGCCGGGCGGCTCGGTGGCGAGCTCGTCTCGCTGGCGCTGGCGCGGGCGGCGCCGCTCGGCACGATGACCGGCTGGCGGCCGGCGATGCCGGTCGTGCAATGGTCGTGGGCGAAGCCGTGAGGGTCGCCGGCATCGGCAGCCGCCGCGGCGTCAGCGCCTCCGAGGTGCTCGCCGCCGTCGAGGCGGCGCGGGCCGGCGCGGGCGGGACGCTCGACGCCCTCGCCGTCCTGCCCGCCAAGGCGGCGGAGCCCGGCATCGCCGAGGCGGCGCGGCGCCTCGGGCTGCCGCTCGTCGTCGCCGACCCGCCGCGCGACGCGGAGCCCGACGCGCGCCTCGCCACGCACTCGGCCGCCTCGCGCGCCGCGACCGGGGCCGGGAGCGCCTCGGAGGCGGCGGCGCTCGCGGCGGCCGGGCCGTCGGCGCGGCTCGCCGGGCCGCGGATCGTCGCGGGGCGAGTGACCTGCGCCATCGCCATTGCCGAGGGGATACCATGACCGTGCATTTCATCGGCGCCGGACCGGGCGCCGCCGACCTCATCACCCTGCGGGGCCGCGACCTCCTCGCCCGCTGCCCGGTCTGCCTCTATGCCGGGTCGGTGGTGCCGGCGGCACTGCTCGCGCACTGTCCGCCGGGGGCGCGGCGCGTCGACACCGCGCCGCTGTCGCTCGACGAGATCGAGGCGGAGTTCGCCGCCGCCGACGCCGCCGGGCAGGACGTGGCGCGCCTCCACTCGGGCGACCTCTCGATCTGGAGCGCGGTCGCCGAGCAGACCCGCCGGCTCGACGCCCGCGGCATTGCCTGGACGCTGACGCCGGGCGTCCCGGCCTTCGCCGCGGCGGCGGCGGCGCTCGGGCGCGAGCTCACCATTCCCGAGGTCGCCCAGAGCCTCGTCCTCACCCGGGTCTCCGGCCGCGCCTCGGCGATGCCCGAAGGCGAGACGCTGGCGGGCTTCGGCGCCACCGGCGCGACGCTCGCGGTCCACCTCGCGGTGCACGCGCTGCCGCGCATCGTCGCCGAGCTGACGCCGCTCTACGGCGGCGACTGCCCGGTCGCGATCGTCGCCCGCGCCTCGTGGCCCGGGGAGCGCGTCGTCCGGGGAACGCTCGCGACGATCGAGGCGGCGGTCGCGGCCGACCCGATCGACCGCACCGCCGTCGTCTTCGTCGGCCCCGGCCTCGCCGCCGAGGGCTTCCGCGAGAGCGCGCTCTACGACGCCGGCTACCAGCGGCGCTTCCGCGGGCGGGAGGGGCGATGACCGCGCTCGCCGACGCCCTCGCCCGCCTCGCGCCGGAGCTTCCGGCCTTCGAGCCCGGACACGTCTGGCTCGCCGGCGCCGGGCCGGGGAGCCTCGGCTGCCTGACGCTCGAGGTGGTGGCGGCCCTCGCGGCGGCCGACGCGGTCGTCTACGACGCGCTCGTCGATCCCGCGGCGCTGCGGGCGGCGGCGGGGGCGGAGCTCTGCTTCGTCGGCAAGCGCAGCGGCCGGCCCTCGACGCCGCAGGAGGAGATCGACGCCCGCCTGATCGCCCTCGCCCGGGAGGGCAAGCGCGTGCTGCGCCTGAAGGGCGGCGATCCCAACGTCTTCGGGAGGGGCGGCGACGAGGCGCTGGCGCTCGCCCGCGCCGGCATCCCGTTCCGGGTGCTGCCCGGCGTCACCTCGGCGTTCGCGGCGCTCGCCGCGGCGCGCATCCCCGCGACCCAGCGCGGGGTGAGCCGGGCGCTCGTCCTCGCCACCGGCCACGCCAGCGCCGACGGCCTCGACTGGGCGGCGCTCGCCCGCACCGGGCAGCCGATCGTCGTCTACATGGGCCTCGGCGAGATCGCGGCGATCGCCGCGGCGCTGGTCGCGGGCGGGCTCGCGGCGACGACGCCGGCGGCGGTCGTCGCCTCGGCGACCCGCCCCGAGGAGCGCGTCGTCGTCGCCGACCTCGCGACGATCGCGGCCCGCGTCGCCGAGGAGGGCGTCCGCCCCCCGGCGGTCATCGTCGTCGGCGCCATCGTCGCGCTGCGCGCAGCACTCGTCGAGGCCGCGGCGGCGGCGACGCCGGCATGAGCGCGCGCGCCTTCATCGTCGGGGCGGCGCGCTCGGGCTCGGGCAAGACCAGCGTCGCCATCGGGCTGATGCGCGCCTTCGCCCGCCGCGGCCTCGCGGTGCGCGGGGCGAAGTCCGGGCCGGACTACATCGACCCGGGCTTCCATGCCGCCGCCACCGGGGCGCCGGGGGTGAACCTCGACAGCTGGGCGATGCCGCCGGCGCTGCTCGGGCATCTCGCCGCCGGACAGGCCGACGCCGACGTGCTCGTCGTCGAGAGCGCGATGGGGCTCTTCGACGGCGTCCCGGCCGCCCCCGGGCGGAGCGGCGCGGCGGCCGACCTCGCGCGGCGGTGGGGCGTGCCGGTGCTCCTCGTCCTCGACGTCTCCGGGCAGTCGCAGACCGTCGCCGCCATCGCCCGCGGCTTCGCCAGCCACGATCCCGGGGTGCGGATCGCCGGGGTGGTGCTGAACCGGGTGGCGAGCGAGCGCCACGAGCGGCTGTGCCGCGCCGCGGTCGAGGGGCTCGGGCTGCCGGTCGTCGGCGCGGTGCACCGCGACCCCGCCATGGCGCTGCCCGAGCGCCACCTCGGGCTGGTGCAGGCGCGCGAGCACGCCGCCCTCGCCGCGTTCATCGAACGCCTCGCCGACGTGATGGCCGGCGCCATCGACCTCGACGCCGTGCTCGCGCTCGCCGCCCCGCTCGCGGCCGAGGGCGACGCCGGCGCGGCGCTGCCGCCGCCGGGGCAGCGCATCGCGCTCGCCGACGACGCCGCCTTCGCCTTCGTCTATCCGCACGTGCTCCGCCACTGGCGCGCGGCCGGGGCGGAGATCGTCCGCTTCTCGCCGCTCGCCGACGAGCCGCCCGACCCGACCTGCGACGTCTGCTGGCTCCCGGGGGGCTATCCCGAGCTCCACGCCGGGCGGCTGGCGGCGGCGGCGCGCTTCCGGAACGGGCTCGTGCGCTTCGCGGCGACGCGGCCGGTGCATGGCGAGTGCGGCGGCTTCATGGTGCTCGGCCGGGCGATCGAGGACGCCGACGGCGTCACCCACCCGATGACCGGCCTCCTCGGGCACGTCACCAGCTACGCCAGGCGGCGGATGAACCTCGGCTACCGCCAGGCCCGGCTCCTCGGCCCGACCCCGCTCGGGCCGGCGGGGACGCGGGTGCGGGGCCACGAGTTCCACTACTCGCGCGTGGTCGAGGCCGGCGACGACGCGCCCCTCGCCGAGCTCGCCGACGGCGAGGGCCGGCCGCTCGGGCCGTCCGGGGCGCGGCGCGGCACCGTCACCGGCACCTTCTTCCACGCCATCGCCCGGGAGTGAGGCCCATGCTCGAGATCGTCGTCATCGGCATCGGCACCGGCAACCCCGAGCACCTGACGCTCGAGGCCATCGCCGCGCTCAATGCCGCCGACGTCGTGCTGATCCCGCGCAAGGGGGCGGCGAAGGGCGACCTCGCCGAGCTCCGGCGCGCGATCTGCGCGCGATTCCTCGACAACCCCGCGACCCGCATCGTCGAGTTCGACATGCCGGTGCGCGACGCCTCCGGCGACTACCGCGCGGGGGTCGAGCACTGGCACCGGGCGATCGCCGCCCGCTACCGCGACCTCCTCGCCGCCGAGACGGGGACGGCGGCGCTCCTCGTCTGGGGCGACCCCGCGCTCTACGACAGCACGCTGCGCATCCTCGACCTGCTGGCGGCGGGCGGCCTCGCCTTCGCACGGCGGGTGGTCCCGGGGATCACCAGCCTGCAGGTGCTCGCCGCGCGCCACGCCATCCCGCTCAACGCCATCGGCGGGCCGGTCGCGATCACCACCGGCCGGCGGCTGGCGGCGGGCGCCCCGGAAGGCCCGGCGACGGCCGAGTCGATGGCCGACTCGACCGCCGTCCTCCTCGACGGCGACTGCGCCTTCCGCGCGATCGACCCCGAGGGGGTGACGATCTACTGGGGCGCCTACCTCGGGATGCCGAACGAGATCCTGATCGCCGGGCCGCTCGCCGAGGTCGCCGACCGCATCGTCGCGGCGCGGACCGAGGCGCGGGCGGCGCACGGCTGGATCATGGACACCTACCTGCTCCGCCGTGGCGCGCCGCCGGAATAGCCCGCCTCTCGCCCTCGACAACCGGGGGCGGGACGGGGTTGTATCGGCTCACGGGATAGGGAGGACGACATGGACTGCTTCCGATCGACCCGCCTGCCGCTGGCGCTGGCGCTCTGGCTCTCGGCCGCGCCGCTCGCGCTCGGCGCCTCGCCGGCGCCGGCGGAGGGCGAGAACGGCATGGTGGTGACCGCCCAGCACCTCGCGACCGACGTCGGGCTCGCGGTGCTCGAGGCCGGCGGCAACGCCGTCGACGCCGCGGTGGCGGTCGGCTACGCGCTCGCGGTCACCTACCCGACCGCCGGCAACCTCGGCGGCGGCGGGTTCATGACCATCCGCCTCGCCGACGGCACCACGACCTTCCTCGACTTCCGCGAGCGGGCGCCGCTCGCCGCGACCAAGGACATGTACCTCGACGACGCCGGCGAGCCGGTGCCCGGCGCGAGCACCGACACCTACCTCGCCATCGGCGTGCCGGGCTCGGTCGCCGGCCTCGAGACCGCGCGGGAGAAGTACGGGACCAGGACCCGCGCGGAGCTGATCGCCCCGGCGCTGACGCTCGCGCGGGACGGCTTCGTGCTCGAGCCCGGCGACGTCGCCTCGTTCGCCGACGGCAACGACATGCTGGCGCTCGACCCGGCGGCGGCGAAGATCTTCCTGAACGACGGCGCGCCGCTGCCGCTCGGGGCGACGCTGGTGCAGGCCGATCTCGCCAACACCTTGCAGGCGATCTCCGACGGCGGCGTCGACGCCTTCTACAAGGGCGAGACCGCCGACCTGATCGTGGCGGCGAGCGAGGCGAACGGCGGCATCCTCGCCAAGGCCGACTTCGAGACCTACGCGGTCCGCGAACTCGAGCCGGTCGAATGCGACTACCGCGGCTACGACATCGTCTCCTCGCCGCCGCCGTCGTCGGGCGGGCTGATCATCTGCGAGATCCTCAACATCCTCGAGGGCTATCCGATCGGCTACCTCGGCTACGGCTCGGCGGAGACGGTGCGGCTGATGGTCGAGGCGATGCGCCACGCCTACGTCGACCGCAACACCGCCCTCGGCGACCCGGACTTCGTCGACAACCCGGTGACGAAGCTGACGAGCGACGCCTACGCCGAGGAGATTCGCGCGCGGATCGACCCGTACCGCGCCGGGGTGTCGGCCGACCTGACACCGGCGGGGTTCGGCGAGTCGACCGAGACGACGCACTACTCGATCATCGACAAGGACGGCAACGCCGTCGCCGTCACCTACACCCTCAACGGCTCGTTCGGCACCGGCAAGGTCGCCGAGGGCACCGGCATCCTCCTCAACAACGAGATGGACGACTTCACCATGAAGCCGGGGGTGCCGAACCTCTACGGGCTGGTGCAGGGCGAGGCCAACGCCATCGAGCCCGGCAAGTCGCCGCTCTCGTCGATGAGCCCGACGATCGTCTCGAAGGACGGGGAGCCGTTCATGGTGATCGGCTCGCCCGGCGGCTCGCGGATCATCACCATCACCCTCGAGGCGATCATGAACGTCATCGACCACGGCATGGACCTCCAGGAGGCGATCGACGCGCCGCGGGTCCACCACCAGTGGCTGCCGGACAGGGTCTACGTCGAGCCGCGCGGGCTCTCGCCCGACACCATGCGCCTGCTCGCCGGGCAGGGTTACGACATCGGCGTCGATCCCGACTGGCCGGTATGGGGCGAGGCGGCCGGCATCCTCGTCGGCGGGCGCGACCTCGCCGAGATCGAGGCCGGCACCGGGCCGCGCTACACCGGCGCCATCGACAGCCGGGCGACCGCCGGCGCGGCGAAGGGGTACTGACCGGCGACAGCCTTTCACGCTTCCGTCACGCGGCGGCCACGGGGCTTTAACACCAAGGGCTTAGGCTCATCCCGATCGCAACCGGCGGATCGGGCATGGCCTACTTCGGCATCACCGCGACCGACAGGGGTCTCGAGGCAGCGGCAGGGGGAGACCTCGCGGCGGGCCTCGGCGCCGCGCTCGCCCGGGTGCCCGCGGACGCGCCGGTCGTCGTCCTCGTCCACGGCTGGAAGTTCGATCCGGGCCAGCCGGAGGCCGACCCCCACCGCTCGCTCTACGCCTTCCGCCCCGCCGCCAGCCGCCGCATCCGCAGCTGGCCGCAGGGCCTCGGCATCGCCGACGACGACGGGGCGAGCGGGCTCGCCATCGGCTTCGGCTGGCCGGCGAACGCCTCGCACCTCGACAGCCTCGCCGCGCGCGGCCGGACCGGCTTCGCCACGGTCTACGACCGCGCCCTCGACGCCGGCGCCGCACTCGCCGTCGTCGTGGCGCTGGTGCAGGCGCTCGCCCCGGGGCGCGAGGTCGACGTGCTCGCCCATTCGCTCGGGGCGCGGGTGGCGCTCGCAGCCCTGCCCCACCTCGACCGCGCCCCGGAGCGGATCATCCTCCTCGGCGCGGCCGAGCTCGCCGAGCGCGCCGCCGCCTTCGTCGCCGGGCGGCGCGCGGTCGCGGCGCCGGCGATCTACAACGTCACGGCGCGGACCAACGACCTCTACGACCTCGCCTTCGAGTGCTTCGTCCCCGGTCGCCCGCGCGGCGGGCGCGCGCTCGGCGCCGGGCTCGCCGGCCTGCCCTCGTGGCTCGACCTCCAGCTCGACCGCCCCGAGGTCGCCGAGTGGGCGCACGGCCAGGGCATCGCCCTCTCGCCCGCGACCGTGCGCTTCTGCCACTGGAGCTTCTACACCCGCGCCGGCGCCTTCGCGCTCTACGAGGCCATCCTGCGGCGGCGGCCGGGGTGGGATCTCGCGAGCCTCGCGCGCCTGCGCTGCTTCGCCGG
>CAZEGY010000034.1:0-15755 GCA_964511815.1 uncultured Rhodovulum sp. | reverse complement strand
CGTCCTCGACCTCGATCGAGGAGATGTTCTCGCCGCCGGAGATGATGATGTCCTTCGAGCGGTCCTTGAGCTGGATGTAGCCGTCGGGGTGCAGCACCCCGAGGTCGCCGGAATGGAACCATCCGCCGGCGAAGGCCTTCGCGGTCGCTTCCGGATCCTTGAGGTAGCCCTTCATCACCACGTTGCCGCGGAACAGCACCTCGCCGAGGGTCTCGGCGTCCGCCGGCACCGGCGCCAGCGTCTCGGGGTCGGCGACGATTGCCGCCTCCTCGACGACGTAGGCGACGCCCTGGCGCGACTTCAGCGCCGCCTGCTCGCCGATCGGCCGGTCGCTCCACTCCCGGTGCCAGGCGCAGACGGTGGCGGGACCGTAGACCTCGGTGAGGCCGTAGACGTGGGTGACGTCGAAACCCTTCTCCTGCATGGCCTGGAGCACCGCGGCCGGCGGCGGCGCGGCGGCGGTCATCACCCGGCAGGTGTGGGAGAAGGCGCGCACCTCGCCGGGCTTGGCGTGGATCATGAAGCCGAGGACGATCGGCGCCCCGCAGAGGTGGTCGACGCCCTCGTCGGCGATGGCGTCGTAGATCGCCGCGGCGCTGACCTTGCGCAGGCAGACGTTGGTGCCGGCCTTGGCGGCGATGGTCCAGGGGAAGCACCAGCCGTTGCAGTGGAACATCGGCAGCGTCCAGAGATAGGTGGGGTGGCGCCCCATGTCCCACTCCAGCGTGTTGCCTAGCGCGTTCAGGTAGGCGCCGCGGTGGTGGTAGACGACGCCCTTGGGGTTGCCGGTGGTGCCGGAGGTGTAGTTGATCGCGATGGCGTCCCACTCGTCGGCGACGCCGGACCAGGCGTGGCCGGGGTCGCCGGTGGCGAGGAACGCCTCGTAGTCCATCGCCCCGAGGCGCTCGCCCGGGGGTGCGGCGGGGTCGTCGATGTCGACGACCAGCGGCCGGCGCTTCGCCTGGGCGAGGGCCGCGGCAACGGTCGGCGAGAACTCCCTGTCGGTGATGAGAATCTTGGCCTCGGCGTGGTCGAGGATGTAGCCGATGGTGCGGGCGTCGAGGCGGCAGTTGATGGCGTTGAGCACGCCGCCGGCCATGGGCACGCCAAAATGCGCCTCGTAGAGCTCCGGCGTGTTGGTGGCGACGACGGCGACGGTCTCGCCGGGGGCGAGGCCGGCGCGGACCAGGGCGGAGGCCAGCCGGCGGCAGCGGGCGGCGGTCTCCGCCCAGGTGCGGCGGACGTCGCCGTAGACCACGGCCGGGCGGTCGGGATAGACCGCGGCGGCCTTGGCGAGAAAGCCCACCGGGGTGAGGGGGACGTGGTTGGCCGGCGTCTTCGGCAGCTCGGCATGGGCATGGGACATCGGGGGCTACTCCGCGATCAGGGCAGGTCGGGGCCGATGAGGGAGAGGGCGCGGAGCGCGACCCCGGGAGTGGCGCCGGGGAAGGCCTCCTCGAAGAAGGCGGCCATCCGCCCCGAGACGTAGAGCTCGCTCACCGCCCGGTCGACGGCGAGGCGGAAGTCGCTGTCGCCGCGGGGCAGCGCCAGGCCGTGCTTCTCCACCGTCAGGGTGTTCTCGGAGACCACCAGCTGCTCGGAGAGGTCGCTCTCGAAGAACAGGCCGAAGAGGATCGACTGGTCGCCGAAGTACGCGGCGATCGTTCCGTCCTCCAGCGCCGCGAGGGCGGCGTCGTGGCTGTCGAAGGTGACGACCTCGGCCGGCATCGACTTGGCCGCGAGTGTGTTGCGCAGGGTCTCTTCGGTGCTGGTGCCGGCGCGGACGCCGATCTTCCTGCCCTCGAGCGCGTCGAAGTTCGGGTCGGCGTCCTTCGGCAGCAGCACGGCGGCGCCGTCGACGAAGGTGGGCAGCGAGAAGTCGACGGTCTCGCGGCGGCCGAGGGTGATGCTGGCGGCGCCGCAGAGCAGGTCGATGCGCCCGCCGGCGACGGCGTCGAAGCGGTCGGTGGTGCCGACCGGCTGCCAGTCGACGGCGAGCGGCGGGATTTCGAGCTGCTGCGCCAGACGCTCGGCGATCGCGTTGCAGATCAGGATGGAGTAGCCCGCGGGCTGGCCGTCGGCGCCGCGGTAGGAGAGCGGCGCGGCGTCCTCGCGGAAGCCGAAGCGCACGGTGCCGGTGTCCTTGATCCGGTCGAGCACGCCGGCGGCGGCGGGCAGGGCGCCGGCGAAGGCGAGTGCGACGGTCAGAGCGGTCGCGAGGCGCATGTGGTGGGTCCCCCTTCATCGTCCCTGCGGCGAGGCTAGCCGAGGTCTCGCCGGCTGACCATGCCCCGCGCGACGGCGGGCTACCGGGCGGCGCGGTCGGCCTGCCACGAGCGCAGCGCCACCCCGGCGAGGCCGCCGGCAACCGCCGCCGCGAGGTCGCGAATCGAGGAGGTGCGGCCGTCGACGTAGACCTGGAAGGATTCGAGGCCGGTGGCGATCAGGGCGACGAGGAGGGCGGCGACGGGGAGGACCCAGGCGCCGAGCGGGCGGCGGCGGGCGAGGAGGGGCACCAGCAAGCCGCCGAGGACGGCGAAGGCCGCGAAGCTCAGGGCGGCGTCGGCGGGGCGGCGGGCGTGCGGGGTGAGCAGGTCGGGATAGGTGCCGTGGAAGTAGGCCCGGGGCCGCGCGAGGGCGGGGCACCGGGCCGGTTCGGCCCGGCCGCCTCGGAGGTCGCAGGACCACGCCGCGGTGTCGTCGCCGGCCGGGAAGGGCGGGCGGAGGGCGCGGTCGTGGATGGCCACGGCGGAGATGGTGCCCCGCCAGGGGCGGTCGCCGGTGAGCTCGTTGCCGAGGACGAGGCGGTAGTGCGGATCCCAGGCCGAGAGGTCGCCGGCGGCCGGGAAGGTGCCGCGAAGCGCGCCGTCGACGTAGACCGCGAGTGTCGCGAGGTCGTAGCTGACCACGAGGTGCTGCGCGCGGCCGGCGACGAAGACGGCCGGGACGTGCGCCTCGGTGGCGACGCCGTTGGCGTCGGCGGCGCTGGCGCGCAGCCGGAAGACGAGGTCGGCGCCCTCCTGGGCGAGGGTGAAGTTCCGGTGGTCCGGGCCGGTGGAGGCGGTGACGATGCGCGCCGGCCCCGACTGGTCGAGCGACGCGGTGGTGACCCGGGCCTCGACGGTCAGGCCGGCGCGGGCGCGGTAGAGTTCCGCCGGGGCCTCCCGGGTCCGCAGCATGCCGTTGTGCGCGAAGGTGACGCCCGGGGGATCAGCGGTCATGGCGGCGTCGTTGACGTGGAAGACCGGGCCGAGGGTCAGGCGGAACGGCCAGAGGTGGAGGGCGGTGACGGCGAGGAGGCAGGCGAGGAACAGGAGCGCGTCGCGGCCCGCGGGCGCTTCAGCCATCGGCGCGGATTCGGGCGGGCGGCATCGGCGGGCTTGGCTCCTCTCGCTGGCGCACGCCGAGTCTGGCCTCCCGGCGGGGCGCTGGCCACCGGGGCGGCCGGCTGGCGCTTCAACATGAAGTGATCGGGCGTACCCCGAGTCGGCGGCTCCTTGCCGCGCAGAGGACAGGACTCGCTCGGACAAAGCGTCAAGACACGATGCAGTGATCCAAGCTGATCGGCGAAAAGTTGCCTATGGACGGTCGACACGGGCGGATCCGGGGGTCATGGTCCGTTTGTAAGCGGATAAAAAACAAGGGAGATCCTGATGACTGTCCAAAGCAGCGGCTGGCGCGACTATCGGCCGTCGAAGGTGACGTGGTTCTGGTCCTGCCTGGCCTGCGTGGTCGCGGCGCTGGTGGTCGGCTTCACCTGGGGCGGCTGGGTGACCGGCGGCACGGCTGAGGCGCAGGCGGCGGAGGCGCGGCTGGAGGGGCGGGCGGAGCTGGCGGCGACGATCTGCGTCGCGCGCTACGTCGACGCCGCCGACGCCGCGGTGCAGCTCGCCGCGCTCAAGGACGAGAGCCGGTGGACCCGCAACGACACCATCGCCTCGGCCGGCTGGGCGACGCCGCTCGGCGTCGAGGAGCCGGTGCGCGGCGCGGCGAACCTCTGCGCCGATCGTCTGGTGGCGATGGACCTGCCGATCGAGCAGGCGGCGGCCGAGTAGCTTCAGCCGTCCTGGCGGATGCGGGCGTTCTCCGGGTCGTAGGGGCTGTCCCCCACGACCTCGGCAGGCCAGAGCGCGTCCTGCATCCGCACCTGGAGCCGGGTGCCGGGGGCGGCATGCGCGGGGGCGACGTAGCCCATGCCGATCGACTTGCCGAAAGCGACCGAGTAGCCGCCGGAGGTGAGGCGGCCGACGCGGACGGCGCCGTCGTAGAGCGCCTCGCGGCCCCAGGGGTCGGCGTCGGCGGGGCCGTCGACCAGCAGCGTCACGCAGGTGGAGCGGATGCCCTTCGCCAGCATCGCCGCCTTGCCGTGAAAGTCCTTGGAGAGGTCGACGAAGCGGTCGAGCCCGGCCTCGAGCGGGGTGGCGTCGCGGCCGAGCTCGGTGCCGAAGGCGCGGTAGGACTTCTCCTGGCGCAGCCAGTTCTGGGCGCGGGCGCCGACGAGCTTCAGGCCGAGCGGCTCGCCCGCCTCCATCAGCCGGTCGAAGAGGTAGTTCTGCATCTCGATCGGGTGGTGCAGCTCCCAGCCGAGCTCGCCGGTGTAGGCGACGCGCAGCGCGTCGACCGGGCACATCATGAGCTCGATCCGCCGGGCGGAGAGCCACGGGAAGCGCTTGTTGGAAAGCGCGGTGGCCGGGTCGGCGTCACGGACGAGCCCGGCGAGCAGCGTGCGCGAGGCGGGGCCGGCGAGGGCGAAGACCCCGACCTGGGTGGTGACGTCCTGGATCTCGACGTGGCCGAAATCGGCGGCGCGGTCCTCCGCGGCCTTGCGCAGGTAGTCGGCGTCGTAGGCGGTCCACGCGCCGGCGGAAACCAGGTAGTAGGCGCTCTCGCCGGTGCGGGCGATGGTGTATTCGGTGCGCGTCGTCCCCGCTCCGGTCAGGGCGTAGGTGAGGTTGAGCCGGCCCGCCTTCGGCAGGCGGTTGGTGGTGAACCAGTCGAGGAAGGCGGTGGCCCCGGGGCCTTTCACCACGTGCTTGGTGAAGGCGCTGGCGTCGATCAGGCCGACGTTCCCGCGGATGGCGTTCGCCTCCTCGACGGCGTGGGGCCACCAGCCGCCGCGGCGGAAGCTGCGGCTCGCGTGGTCGTCGAAGCCCTGTGGCGCATAGTAGTTCGGCCGCTCGAAGCCGTTGACCTGGCCGAACCGGGCGCCGCGGGCGGCCAGCCGGTCGTAGCACGGCGCGGTGCGCAGCGGCCGGCAGGCCTCGCGCTCCTCGTCGGGGTGGTGGAGGACGAAGACGTGCGAATAGCACTCCTCGTTCTTGCGCGCCGCGTACTCGGTGGTCATCCACGCGCCGTAGCGGCGCGGGTCGAGCGAGGCCATGTCGATCTCGGCCTCGCCTTGCGTCATCATCTGGGCGAGGTAGTGGCCGGTGCCGCCGGCGGCGGTGATGCCGAAGGAGAAGCCCTCGGCGAGCCACATGTTGCGCAGGCCCGGCGCCGGGCCGACGAGCGGGTTGCCGTCGGGGGTGTAGCAGATCGGGCCGTTGAAGTCGTCCTTGAGGCCGACCGATTCCGACGACGGGATGCGGTGGATCATCGAGAGGTACTCGGTCTCGATGCGCTCGAGATCGAGCGGGAAGAGGTCGGCGCGGAAGCTGTCGGGAACCGCGTAGTCGAAGCGGGCAGGGGCGCCCTCCTCGTAGGGGCCGAGGATCCAGCCGCCGCGCTCCTCGCGGACGTACCACTTGGCGTCGGCGTCGCGGAGCACCGGGTGCTCGCCATGGGCCTTGCGGTAGGCGACGAGGGCGGGGTCGGGCTCGGTGACGATGTACTGGTGCTCGACCGGGATCGCCGGGATCTTGATGCCGAGGAGCCGCGCGGTGCGCTGGGCGTGGTTGCCGGTGGCGGTGACGACGTGCTCGGCGGTGATCTCGAAGGTCTCCTCCGAGGGCACGAGGTTGCCGCCCTTCTCGGTCATCATGTGCCCGCGGACGATCCACGCCGAGCCCGTCCAGACGTAGCTGTCGACCTGCGCCCTGCGGACGATCTCGACGCCGCGCTGGCGGGCGCCCTTGGCCATCGCCTGGGTGACGTCGGCGGGGTTGATGTAGCCGTCGGTCGGGTGGAAGATCGCGCCGATGAGGTCGTCGGTGCGCACGAGCGGCCAGCGTTCGCGGATGCCGTCCGCCGTCAGCCACTCGTAGGGGATGCCGACCGACTCGGCGGTCGAGGCGTAGAGCTGGTACTCGTCCATCCGCGCCGGGGTCTGGGCCATGCGCAGGTTGCCGACGACGGCGAAGCCGGCGTTGAGCCCGGTCTCGGCCTCGAGGGTCTTGTAGAACTTCACCGAGTAGTCGTGGATGTGGCTCGCCGCGTAGCCCATGTTGAAGAGCGGCAGGAGGCCGGCGGCGTGCCAGGTCGAGCCCGACGTCAGCTCGTCGCGCTCGAGCAGGACGGTGTCGGTCCAGCCGGCCTTGGCGAGATGATAGGCGATCGCGGTGCCGACCGCGCCGCCGCCGACCACCACCGCACGCACATGGCTTCGCATCTCTCGCACCCTCCGCTGGAACCCGCCTCGCCGGGCCTTGTCTAGCTCCAAGCCCGGGCGCGCAAGCACGCCGCCCCGACGCTCGGAGGACGGATTCCGACTCCGCCGCCCGGGCGGCCGCTCACGGTCCCGGGAACCCCGGCGCCGCCCGCGACGTTTGCTCGCCGACCCCGCCGGCCGCGTTCCGGCGTCCCGCATGGAAAAGGAGACGAAGATGAAATCGCTCGGACTGCTCGCGGGGGCCGCGCTGCTTCTCGCCGCATGCGCCAACTCGGAGCCGGAGCCGCTCGCCATCTCCGACGTTACCGTCGAGACCGACCTCGCCGCGGTCGGAAGCCGGGGAGCCGTCAGCTACTGGCGGGGCCTGAGCGCCGACCTCGAGACCGCGATCGCCAACCAGTTCGTCGGCCGCATCGACCCGGCGGGGCCGACGATCCACGTCGATGTCGACGAGCTCTCGCTCAACAGCGCGTTCACCAGCGCCACCGCCGAGACCGCGGTGCTGACCGGCCGCGTCGATCTCGTGAGCCCGGCGGAGACGACGATCTCCTCCTACAACGTCACGGCCCGCTCCCAGGACGTGCAGGACTTCCTGCCGAGCGGCACCAACGTCGTGTCGGTGCCGCCGACGAGTGCCGAGTACTACCAGGCCATCGTCCAGGCCTTCGCCCGCGGCGTCGCGCTGACGCTCGACGGCGACAACGCCGGCTATTGACCCGGGGCCGACGCTTCGGCCAAGTGTCCGACTTTCGACGCTTGGCCGGAGGCCCTCGATGAACCCGCTCCTCGACGACTGGGACACGCCCTCCGGCCTGCCGCCCTTCGCCGCCATCGCCGACGGCGACTTCGCGCCGGCCTTCGAGGCCGCCCTCGCCGAGGCGCGGACCTGCGTCGACCGCATCGCCCGCGACCCCGCGGCGCCGGACTTCGCCAACACCATCGAGGCGCTCGAACGCAGCGGCCGCACCCTCGGCCGGGTCGCCGCGGTGTTCTTCGGCCTCGCCGGCGCCGACACCAACGACGCCCGCGAGGCGCTCCAGCGCGACCTGTCGCCGAAGCTCGCCGCCCACCGCGCCGAGACCATGCTCAACCCCGCCCTCTTCGCCCGCGTCGACGCGCTGATGGCGAAGAAGGACGCCCTCGGCCTCACCCCCGAGCAGGAGCGGGTGCTCACCCTCTACCACCGGATGTTCGTCCGCGCCGGCGCCCGCCTCGAGGGTGACGAGCGCGTCCGCCTCAAGGCGATCCTCGAGCGCCTCGCCACCCTGACGACGACCTTCGGCCAGAACGTCCTCGCCGACGAGCGCGACTGGGAGATGACCCTCGCCCCCGCCGACCTCGACGGCCTGCCCGCCGACCTCGTCGCGGCGATGGCCGAGGCCGCCGAGAGCCGGGGCAGGGCAGGGCACGTCCTGACGCTCTCGCGGAGCATCGTCGTGCCCTTCCTCCAGTTCTCCCCGCGCCGCGACCTGCGCGAGGCGGCGTTCCGGGCGTGGGCGGCGCGCGGCGAGAACGGCGGCGCCACCGACAACCGCGCGATCGTCGCCGAGATCCTCGCCCTCCGCGCCGAGCAGGCCCGGCTCCTCGGCTACCCCGACTTCGCCGCCTTCAAGCTCGAGCCGCAGATGGCGCGGACCCCCGAGGCGGTGCGCGAGCTGCTGATGGCGGTGTGGGCGCCGGCCCGCGCGCAGGCCGAGGCCGACGCCGACCGGCTCGCCGAGACGATGCGCGCCGATGGCGTCAACGGCCCGCTCGCGCCCTGGGACTGGCGCTACTACGCCGCCAGGCGCGAGGCCGCCGAGCACGACCTCGACCAGGCGACGCTGAAGCCCTACCTCGTCCTCGACAACGTCATCGCCGCGGCCTTCGACGTCGCCGGCCGGCTCTTCGGGCTCTCCTTCCACCCGGTCGCGGCCGAGCTCTACCACCCCGACGCCCGCGTCTGGGAGGTGCGCAGGGGCGCGCGCCACATGGGGCACTTCATCGGCGACTGGTTCGCCCGGCCCTCCAAGCGCTCGGGGGCGTGGTGCACGAGCTTCCGCGACCAGCGCACCCTCGACGGCGAGGTCCGCCCGATCGCCGTCAACGTCTGCAACTTCGCCAAGGCCCCGGCCGGCGAGCCCAACCTCCTCACCTTCGACGACGCCCACACCCTCTTCCACGAGATGGGCCACGCCCTCCACGTCCTGCTCTCGGACGTGACCTACGACTTCATCTCCGGCACCAGCGTCGCCCGCGACTTCGTCGAGCTCCCGAGCCAGCTCTACGAGCACTGGCTCGAGACCCCCGAGGTGCTCGAGGCCCACGCCCGCCACGCCGTCACCGGGGCGCCGATGCCGCGCGCGCTCATGGAGCGGCTGATCGCGGCGCGGAACTTCGACATCGGCTTCGCGACGGTCGAGTACCTCGCCTCCGCCCTCGTCGACCTCGACTTCCACGTCGGCGACCCGCCCGCCGACCCGATGGCGGCGCAGGCGGCGACGCTCGCCCGCCTCGGGATGCCGGCGGCGATCGTCATGCGCCACGCGACCCCGCACTTCCAGCACGTCTTCGCCGGCGAGGGCTATTCGGCCGGCTACTATTCCTACATGTGGTCGGAGGTGATGGACGCCGACGCCTTCGCCGCCTTCCGCGAGACCGGCGACGTCTTCGACGCCGAGACCGCGGCGCGGCTCGCGACGCGCATCCTCGCCGCCGGCGGCTCGCGCGACGAGGCCGAGCTCTACCGCGCCTTCCGCGGCCGGATGCCGGGCGTCGAGGCGCTCCTCCGGCAGCGCGGACTGGTCGCGGCCTGACCCGTGCCCATCGGCCGCGCGTCGCCCGCGCATCGGCCGCCCGCGCCGGAACCGATGCGCGGAATGCCGCCCAAATCGAGAAAAAGTGTTTCGCCGGGGGCGGCGAAGCGGCATCTAAAACGTTGCGACTCGACGGTGTTCGCCGGTACGCGGTCGGGTCTCGTACTTTCCCAACACGCCATCGTACAAGACTTCTCCCATCCGAGACGAATTTTTCCGTTTTCTTGAAGGGCGATCTCTTGTCAAAGTCTACGCAAGTTAATAATCTCCAACGGCAGCATCTCGAAAGATCCCCTTGGAGGATGCTCCGTACGCAGTTGCCTCTGCCGGTATGCTCCGGCATTGGGGCACGAGGATCAGGAAGACGAGAAAATGACTGAAGATCAGGCTATCGGGCGGGGAGAGATCCTCGCTCTGACGACCGAGATCGTGTCCGCGCATCTCGCGAACAACGCCGTCGTTCAGGGCGAAGTCGCCGAATTGATCCAGTCGGTGTTCAACAAGCTGAACGAGCTCGCCACCGGCGAAGAGCCCGCCTCGGTCGAGCTCACGCCGGCGGTTCCGATCAAGAAGTCGGTCACCGACGACTACATCATCTGTCTCGAGGACGGAAAGAAGCTGAAGATGCTCAAGCGGCATCTGATGACCGCCTACGGCATGACGCCCGAGGAGTACCGGGCGAAGTGGGGCCTGAAGCCCGACTATCCGATGGTCGCTCCGAACTACGCCGCCAAGCGGCAGGAGCTCGCCAAGAAGATCGGCCTCGGCCGCAAGCCGCGGGCGGCGGCGGCGGCGCCGGCGCGCTGACGCGCCATGACAAGGCCGCCCGCGCTTGATGCGCGGCCGGGTGGGGAATAAGGAGGCGCGTGCGGCCAGGGGAGCCCACGTGCCTTTTCGTTTTCCGCCGTTCCATGCCGACGCCAGCCCGGAGGACCGATGACGGCGCCCGCCAAGAAGCTCTACGTCAAGACCTACGGCTGCCAGATGAACGTCTACGACAGCGAGCGGATGACCGCGGCGCTGGCGGCCGAGGGCTACGAGGCGACGGGCGCGCCCGAGGACGCCGACCTCATCCTCCTCAACACCTGCCACATCCGCGAGAAGGCCGCCGAGAAGGTCTACTCCGAGCTCGGCCGCCTGAAGCGGCTGAAGGCCGACCGCCCCGACCTCCGCATCGGGGTGACCGGCTGCGTCGCCCAGGCCGAGGGGGCCGAGATCATCGCCCGGGCGCCGGCGGTCGATCTCGTCGTCGGCCCGCAGGCCTACCACCGCCTGCCCGGGCTCCTCGCCCGGCGCGAGGCCGGCGAGCGCCCGGTCGAGACCGACTTCCCCGAGGAGGACAAGTTCGACCACCTGCCGCAGGACCACCGCGCCCGCCGGGCGCCGGCGGCGTTCCTGACCGTGCAGGAGGGCTGCGACAAGTTCTGCGCCTTCTGCGTCGTGCCCTACACCCGCGGCGCCGAGGTCTCGCGCCCCGCGCCCCGCATCGAGGCCGAGGCCCGCGCGCTCGTCGCCCGCGGCGTCGTCGAGATCACCCTCCTCGGGCAGAACGTCAACGCCTACCGCGACGGGGACGACGTCACCCTCGCCGCCCTCGTCCGCCGCCTCGCGGCGATCGACGGGCTCGCCCGCATCCGCTACACGACCTCGCACCCGAGCGACATGGACGACGCGCTGATCGCCGCCCATGCCGAGGAGGAGAAGCTCATGCCGTTCCTGCACCTGCCCGTGCAGTCCGGCAGCGACCGGGTGCTGAAGGCGATGAACCGCCGGCACCGCGCCGCGGACTACCTCCGCCTCGTCGAGCGCATCCGCGCCGCCCGCCCCGACATGGCGATGTCGGGCGACTTCATCGTCGGCTTCCCCGGCGAGACCGAGGCCGACTTCGCCGACACCCTCGCCCTCGTCGAGGCGGTCGGCTACGCCCAGGCGTTCTCCTTCGCCTACTCGCCGCGCCCCGGCACCCCGGCCGCCGGCCGGCCGCAGGTCGACCGGGCCGAGTGCGCCGACCGCCTCCACCGCCTCCAGGCGCTGCTCTCCCGCCAGCAGGCGGCGTTCCAGGCCGCCCTCGTCGGCCGCGAGCTCCCCGTCCTCGTCGAGAAGCCCGGGCGCCTCCCCGGCCAGATGGTCGGCCGCTCGCCCTATCTCAACGCCGTCCACCTCGCCGCGCCGCCCGAGGCCGCCGGCACCATCGTCACCGCCCGCATCGTCACCGCCGAGACCAACTCCCTCGGCGCCGAGCCGGTGGCGGCCCGAGAGGCTTCTCCGAAAGGCCGGCAGGGTGCCCGCGAACCGTGGTTTCCCAACGGTTAACGCCGCGGACGTAATCAAGTAATATCAGTCACTTAAGTAGCGTCTCGCGCGCGAGACGGCGTGCGATTCGCCGTGCGCTCGGCCCGGGTTCCGCCCGTCTTCTTCTTGGCCCGAAATACTCCCGCCGGAGGCTCCCGAACCCGCCGCCCGCGCACCGCCCCGGACCGCCCCGGAGCCGGTGACACCCTTGCCGCTGCCGGCCCGGCGGGCTAAAGCGGCGCCTTGAGCAGACTTCCCGGGAACCACGAATGGCGATCGACAAGGATACCGCGCGCCGGGTGGCGCACCTCGCGCGCATCGAGGTGGCGGAGGCCGACCTCGACCACCTCGCGACCGAGCTCTCCGGCATCCTCGGCTTCATGGAGCAGCTGAACGAGGTCGACGTCGACGGCGTCGCGCCGATGACCTCGGTCACCCCGATGGCCCTGAAGTGGCGCGACGACGTGGTGACCGACGGCGGCATCCAGGCGAGGGTGCTCGAGAACGCCCCCGACGCCCGCGCCGGCTTCTTCACCGTCCCGAAGGTCGTCGAATGACCGCGCTCCCCGCCCTCACCATCGCCGAGGCCCGCGACCTGCTGCGCTCGGGCGAGATCGGCGCCATCGAGCTGACCGACGCCTGCCTCGAGGCGGCGACGGCCTCTGCCGCGCTCAACGCCTTCTCGGCCCTCACCGCCGACCGCGCCCGCCAGCAGGCGACCCTCGCCGCGGTGCGGCTGAAGGACGGCGACGCGCCCGACCTCTGCGGCGTGCCCCTCGGCATCAAGGACCTCTTCTGCGTCGAGGACGCCCCGGCGCAGGCCGCCTCCCGCATCCTCGAGGGCTTCCGCCCGCCCTACGAGAGCACGGTGACGCGCAAGCTCTGGGAGGCGGGCGCGACCTGCATCGGCAAGCTCAACATGGACGAGTTCGCCATGGGGAGCTCGACCGAGACCTCGGCCTACGGCCCCGCGATCAGCCCGTGGAGGGGCGCGGACGGCCGCGACCTGACCCCCGGCGGCTCGTCGGGCGGCTCGGCGGCGGCGGTCGCGGGCGACCTCGTGCTCGGGGCGACCGGCACCGACACCGGCGGCTCGATCCGCCAGCCGGCGGCCTTCACCGGCATCGTCGGGGTGAAGCCGACCTACGGCCGCTGCTCGCGCTGGGGCATCGTCGCCTTCGCCTCGTCGCTCGACCAGGCCGGCCCGATGGCGAAGACCGTCCGCGACGCCGCGATCCTCCTCGCGGCGATGGCCGGCCACGACCCGAAGGACTCGACCTCCGCCGACCTCGCCGTCCCCGACTTCGAGGCCGCCCTCGTCGGCGACATGCGCGGCAAGCGCATCGGCATCCCGCGGGAGTACCGCGTCGACGGCATGCCGGCGGAGATCGAGGCGCTGTGGCAGGCGGGCGCCGACCGGCTGCGCGCCGCCGGTGCCGAGATCGTCGACATCTCGCTCCCGCACACCCGGTACGCGCTCCCCGCCTATTACGTCATCGCGCCGGCCGAGGCGTCGTCGAACCTCGCCCGCTACGACGGCGTCCGCTACGGCCACCGGGCGAAGCTCTCGGCCGACGAGGGCATCACCACCCTCTACGAGCGCAGCCGCGCCGAGGGCTTCGGCGCCGAGGTCAAGCGGCGGATCATGCTCGGGACCTACGTCCTCTCCGCCGGCTACTACGACGCCTACTACCTCCGCGCCCAGAAGGTCCGCACCCTGATCAAGCGCGACTTCGAGACCGTCTTCGCCGACGGCATCGACGCGATCCTGACGCCCACGACGCCGTCCGCGGCCTTCGCGATCGGCGAGATGGCCGAGGCCGACCCGGTGCAGATGTATCTCAACGACGTCTTCACCGTGACCGTGAACCTCGCCGGCCTGCCCGGCGCGTCGGTGCCCGCGGGGCTCGACGCCAACGGCCTGCCGCTCGGGCTCCAGGTGATCGGTCGGCCGTGGGACGAGGCCGGGATGCTCGATGTCGCCTACGCGCTCGAGTCGGCGAGCGGATTTGCTGCAAAGCCCGGAAAATGGTGGTAGAAGCGCGGGAGTTCGTGTCGGGTGCTTCCCGGAAAGGCTGAACGAATGCGTCTTCGACTGCTCTCGATCTGTGGCCTCCTCGCGGCCTGCACCTCCGGCCCGGTAACCGTGCCGGACGACCCGATCCTCACGGAGGTGCCCTACGGCGGCGCGGTCGCGCCCGCGGGCGGCGACACGTTCACCAGCACGATCGAGGGCGCGCTCGCGAGCGACGGCACGATGGCGCCAGTCGCCGGGCAGCCCGGCAACGTCGCCCTCGTCGGCTCGCCCGGCGGCACCGGGCGGGCGCTCGACGACGACAGGATCAACCTGATGCAGTGGACGCTCGAGCAGCAGAAGATCGACGCCGCCATCGCCGAGCGCGACCTCGCCGACGCCCGCAGCAAGCTCGTCGTCGTCCAGCCCGGGGCGCTGCCGCCGCACCCCGAGGGCGTCAACATCGCGCTCTTCGCCAGCCAGACCACCAACGCGGTCGGCCAGTCGATGTATCCGCGCAACGTCGGCGCCCGGGTCTCCGGCGTCGGCAACTGCGGCCGGTTCCGCAACGCCGACGCGGCGCAGCGCGCCTTCCTGTCCGGCGGCGGCCCCGAGGTCGACCGCTACGGCCTCGACCCCGACGGCGACGGCTTCGCCTGCAAGTGGGACCCCACCCCGTACCGCGCCCTGCGCTAGGACGCCGCCGCGCTCGGGTGGAGGGCGGGGCGATAGCCGGCGGCGAGGATCGCCCGGATCGTCGGCGCCGTGATCGCCGCGACCGTCTCGTCCTCGGCGAAGTCCCGCGCCGGGCGGTAGCCATCGAAGCTCCAGGCGAGGGCGCGGTCCACAGCCCGCAGGTAAAACCCGCCGTCGGCCGCGAAGATCGTGCCGAAGGGCAGGGCGCCGAACGTCGCCGCTACGGGGGGCGCCAGCCGCTCGCGGTGGAGGACGAGGTCCATCGCCGCGGCGCGCGGCGGCGCATCGGCTCCCGGCCAGCGCGCGGCGAAGGCCCGGGCGTCGGATCGCCGGCACTCGAAGCACGGGCGGTGTCCGGCGGCGAGCGCGGTCGCCTCGTCGAGGAAGAAGAGTTCGGTATAGCCCGCGCCCATCACCGCCCGCTGCCGGCCGCGGAAGGCGAGGCGGCAGCAGATCCAGGCGCGGCTCCGCCAGCGCGCCGCCCCGAGGGTGCCGTCGTCGCGGTGGAGGCGGCCGCCGCGGTTGCCCATCAGGGTGCCGCGGGCGGCGACCGCGTGGAGGCTGCCGTCGGGGGCGACGCGGTTCCGGAGGGGCGAGGGGCGCACGGCACGTCCTTTCGAGGGGCCGGCGCATGGTAGTCCTCGACGCGCCGAGCCCCAACTGCGGCGAGCGGCGGAACGGGCTCCGCCCGACGCTCGTCGTCCTCCACCACACCGCGATGGCGACGGCGGAGGCGGCGCTCGCGCGGCTGCGCGACCCGGCGGCGGAGGTCTCGGCGCACTATCTCGTCGCCGAGGACGGGCGCGTCTGGCGGCTCGTCGACGAGGAGCGGCGGGCGTGGCACGCCGGCGCGGGATCGTGGCTGGGGATGGACGACGTCAACTCGCGCTCGATCGGGATCGAGCTCGCGAACCCCGGGCCGCTCGCCGGCTTCCCGCCGTTCCCCGAGCCGCTGATGGCGGCGCTCGAGGCGCTCCTCGACGCGGTCATGGCGCGATGGGGCCTGCCGCCCGCGGCGGTCATCGCCCATTCCGACATGGCCCCGGGACGCAAGGCCGACCCCGGGCCGAAGTTCGACTGGCGCCGCCTCGCGCGGGGCGGCCGCGCGGTCGCGCCCGCGGGGCGGGGCGACGCCGGGTGGGCGGCGTTCCGCGCGGCGGCCGCCGCGGCGGGGTATCCGGACGGCGGCGACCCCGCGGAGCTCCTCGCGGCGGCCCGGCTCCGCTGCCGGCCGTGGGCACGCGCGGCGGCGCCGGAGGCCGAGGACACCGGCGCGCTGCTCGCGCTTGCCGCGGCGACGCGACGCGCCTAGATAGGCCGTGCGCGGATGGCCGGATGACCGCGGGCCGCGAGGCACGAGGAAAGTCCGGACTCCAGGGAGAAATGGCGGCGGGTAACGCCCGCCCGGGGC
>CAZEGY010000033.1:1475-15902 GCA_964511815.1 uncultured Rhodovulum sp. | reverse complement strand
GCACCACCCAGATCGACACGCCCTCGTTGCGGCGGGTGTAGACGTCGCGGGCGTTGTTGATCGCCATCTCGGCGTCCGGCGCGTGCAGGCTGCCGACGTGGCGGTGGTTCAGCCCGTGCTGGCCCCGGATGAAGACCTCCCAGAGCGGCCATTCCTTGGACATTCGCTTCCTCCCTCGGTGCCGCGGCGCGGAGCCTGCGTTAACCTTGGTTGACGTTCCGTGAATCGAATCGACGTTATCGTTCATTATCAACGACTTGACCCTCTGCGCACGCGTGCGCAGACAGGCCTCATTCGGCGGCGACGGGCGCCTTGCGCGCGGCGGCCTTCTCGGCGTGGGCGACGAGCCCCTCGCGGAACCACGCCCCGTCGTCCCAGGCCTTCACCCGCGCCCCGAGCCGGTCCTTGTTGCACGGCCCGTTGCCGGCGAGCACGTCGTAGAACTCGTTCCAGTCCGGCTCGGAGAAGTCGTAGCCGCCCTTCTCCTCGTTCCACTTCAGCTCGGGATCGGGAACGGTCAGCCCGAGATACTCGGCCTGCGGCACGGTCTGGTCGACGAACTTCTGGCGGAGCTCGTCGTTGGTGTTCATCTTGATCTTCCAGGCCATCGACTGGGCGGAATGCACCGAGTCCTTGTCCGACGGCCCGAACATCATCAGCGACGGATACCACAGCCGGTTGAGCGCATCCTGCGCCATCGCCTTCTGCGCCGGCGTGCCCGAGGCCATCTTCATCATGATGGCGTAGCCCTGCCGCTGGTGGAAGCTCTCCTCCTTGCAGATGCGGACCATCGCCCGGCTGTACGGCCCGAACGAGGTCCGTTGCAGCGGCACCTGGTTCATGATCGCCGCCCCGTCGACGAGCCACCCGACCGCGCCCATGTCGGCCCAGGTCAGCGTCGGGTAGTTGAAGATCGACGAGTATTTCATCGCGCCGCTGTGCAGCTTTTCGATCAGCTCGTCGCGGCTGACCCCGAGGGTCTCGGCGGCGCAGTAGAGGTAGAGGCCGTGGCCGGCCTCGTCCTGCACCTTGGCGAGCAGGATCGCCTTGCTCTCCAGCGTCGGGGCGCGGGTGATCCAGTTGCCCTCGGGCAGCTGGCCGACGATCTCGGAATGCGCGTGCTGGCCGATCTGGCGGATCAGGGTCTTGCGATAGCCCTCGGGCATCCACTCCTTGGGCTCGATCTTCTCGTTCCGGTCGATGCGCTCCTGGAAGGCGCGCTCCTCCGGCGTCATCTCCTCGGGCTTCTTGAGGCCGTCGGTCGAGACGAGCTGGGCGTACATCTGGCTTCCTCCTCAGACGCGTTCGATGATGGCGGCGATCCCCTGCCCGACGCCGATGCACATGGTGCAGAGCGCGTAGCGCCCGCCGCGGCGGTGCAGTTCGTACATGGCGGTCGTGACCAGCCGCGCGCCCGACATGCCGAGCGGATGGCCGAGCGCGATCGCCCCGCCGTTGGGATTAACATGCGCCGCATCGTCGGGCAGGCCAAGCTCCCTCAGCGTCGCGAGCCCCTGGGCGGCGAACGCCTCGTTGAGCTCGATCACGTCCATCTGGCCGATCTCGAGCCCGGCCCGCGCCAGCACCCTCTTCGCCGCCGGCGCCGGCCCGATCCCCATGATCCGCGGCGCGACCCCCGCCGCCGCCATCGCCACGACCCGCGCCCGCGGCGTCAGCCCGTGGCTCCTCGCCGCCGCCTCGGAGGCGAGCACCAGCGCCGCGGCGCCGTCGTTGACGCCCGAGGCGTTGCCCGCCGTCACGCTGAGCTCCGGCCCGTTGACGCCCCTGAGCTTGGCGAGCGTCTCCACCGTCGTCCCCGGCCGCGGATGCTCGTCGGTGTCGACGACGACCGGGTCGCCCTTGCGCTGCGGCACCGTCACCGGCGCGATCTCGTCGCGGAACTTCCCGGCCTTCTGCGCCGCCTCCCAGCGTTCCTGCGACCGCGCCGCGAAGGCGTCCTGGTCGGCCCGGCTGACGCCGTAGTCCGCCGCGACGTTGTCCGCGGTCTGCGGCATCGAGTCGACGCCGAACGCCGCCTTCATCTTCGGATTGACGAAGCGCCAGCCGATCGTCGTGTCGTAGACCGCGTTCGACCGCGAGAAGGCGCCCTCGGCCTTCGGCATCACGAACGGCGCCCGCGTCATGCTCTCGACCCCGCCGGCGAGCATCAGATCCGCGTCGCCGGCGCGGATCGCCCGCGCCGCCTGCCCGACCGCGTCCATCCCCGAGCCGCAGAGCCGGTTGATCGTCGTCCCCGGCACCGCCACCGGCAGCCCGGCGAGCAGCACCGCCATCCGCCCGACGTTGCGGTTGTCCTCGCCCGCCTGGTTGGCGCAGCCGTAGATCAGGTCGTCGACCTCCTCCCAGCGCACCGAGGGGTTGCGCGCCATCAGCGCCTTCAGCGGCACCGCGGCCAGATCGTCGGCACGGACCGAGGCGAGCGCCCCGCCGTAGCGGCCGATCGGCGTCCTGACCGCGTCGCAGATGAAGGCGTCTGCCATGGCTCCCTCCCCGAATCTCTGTGTTGGGCGCACATTAGCCGACCGGTCGGTCAATGTATAGCGAAAAGCGTCACGCTGCACCGCATCATCACCGAATTCGTGTGACGCTTTCACCCCCGGGCGATATGGTGCACGGATGAGCCGTTCCGCCGCCCCCGCCGCGACGCTGTCCGCCCTTCTCGACACCTTTCCGGTCAGCGCCGGGGCGTTCGTCGTCACCCTCTACGGCGACGTCGTCGCCCCGCGCGGCGGCGAGGTGTGGACGGGGGCGCTCGTCGCCACCTGCGGCACCGTCGGCATCGCCGAGAGCCGGGTGCGCACCGCGGTCAGCCGCCTCGTCGCCGCCGGCCGCATCGCCGGCGAGAAGCTCGGGCGGCGCAGCTACTACCGCCTGACCCCCGCCGCCGAGCGCGAGTTCGAGCACGCCGAGGCGCTGATCTATGCCCCGGCCGAGCCGCCGCCGCTCCGCGGCTGGCACCTCGTCGCCCTGCCCGCCGGCCCCGAGCGCGAGGCGGCGGCGCGCGCCCTCGCCCGCCTCCGCTTCGGCGTCGTCCAGCCCCAGCTCGCCCTCCTCCCCGACCGCGGACAGGCGCTGCCGCCGCTCCCCGGCCCGTGCTTCGCCGCGACGACGGCCGACGACCTCGCGGCCCTCCTCGCCGACGCCTGGCCCCTCGACGACCTCGCCGCGGCGATGCGGCGCTTCCGCGACGGCTTCGCCCCGCTCGAGGGCCGCCGCTTCGAGCCCGCCGAGGCGCTCGGCCTCCGCCTGCTCCTCGTCCACGTCTTCCGCGACATCGCGCTCCGCGACCCGCTCCTCCCCCCGGCGCTCCTCCCGGCCGACTGGCCCGGCGCCGCGGCGCGCCGCCTCTTCGCCCGCCAGTACCGCAGCCTCAGCCCCGCCGCCGAGACCGCCGTCGACGCCGCCTTCGTCGACCGCGCCGGCACCCTCGCCGGCGACGACGCCGCCCTCCGCCGCCGCCACCGCCGGCTCGGACGCTGACGCCGCTGGCCCGGCGCCGCGCTATCGGCTAGGTCTCGGGACGAGGCCGCCCGGGGAGAATGGCGATGAAGATCAACGTCGAGGTCGACTGCACCCCGGAGGAGGCCCGCGCCTTCCTCGGCCTTCCCGACGTGCGCCCGATGCAGGAGCAGCTCCTCGCCGAGATGCAGGAGCGCATGTCGGCGAGCCTCCGCGCCGTCGACCCGCAGGAGATCATGAAGCTCTGGCTCACCCCGAACCTCGAAGGCTTCGCGCAGGTCTTCGGGGCGATGAGCGGGATGGGCAAGCCCAAGCCCTGACGCGGGGCGCCCCGCCCGGCGCTCCCTCTATCCGCCGGCCTCCCGAAGCCGTCCCCTTCGGTCGCGATGCATTGCGCGGACGTGTCTCCGAGATGCGGCCGTGATCGAGAAATACCCCGCAAGTATCTGATTATATTACACGAGCCAGATGCTCGCGAGGCCGAGGAAGGCGAAGAACCCGAAGACGTCGGTCGTCGTCGTGACGAAGGTGCCCGAGGCGAGCGCGGGGTCGGCACCGAGCTTCTCGAGCGCGATCGGGAACAGCGCCCCGGCGAGCCCGGCGACGATGAGGTTGCCGACCATGGCGACGCCGATCACCGCCCCGAGCCCGGGGTCGCGGAAGTAGAGCCCGCTCAGGAGCCCGATCGCCACCGCGAGCGCGAGCCCGTTGCAGAGCCCGACGAGCCCCTCGCGGAAGATGAAGCGGCGGAGGTTCGCCGCACTCAGGCTCCGCGTCGCGAGGGCGCGCACCGTCACGGTCAACGCCTGCGTCCCGGCGTTGCCGCCCATCGACGCGACGATCGGCATCAGCACGGCGAGCGCGACGAAGGCCTCGATGGCGTCGGAGAATTCCGCGATCACCGAGGCGGCGAGGATCGCGGTGCAGAGGTTGACCGCGAGCCAGACGATCCGCGCCCGGGCGATGGCGAAGACCCCGTCCGAGAGCTCCTCGTCGCCGACGCCGGCGAGGAGGCGCATGTCCTCCTCGGTCTCCTCCTCGAGCACCTCCATCGCGTCGTCGATGGTGATGACCCCGGCGAGCCGGCCGTCGCCGTCGACGACCGGCGCCGAGATCAGGTGGTACTTGTTGAAGTTGTAGGCGACGTCCTCGGTGGTCTGGTCGACGCGGAGGCCGATGAAGTCGGCGTTCATCAGCTCCTTCAGCCGCACCGCGCGCGCCGAGCCCATGACCTTGCCGAGCGGCACCAGCCCGACCGGGTGCATCTGCGGGTCGACGACGATGAGGTCGTAGAAGCTCTCGGGCAGCCATTCCTCGGCGCGCATGAAGTCGATGGCGTCGCCGACGGTCCAGTGCTCGGGCGCGACGACGACCTCGCGCTGCATCAGCCGCCCGGCCGAATGCTCGTCGTACTGGAGCGAGCGCTCGACCGCGGCGCGGTCGACGTCGTCGAGCATCCGCAGGATGCGCTCCTGCTGCGGCGCCTCCATGTCCTCGGCGAGGTAGACGACGTCGTCGGTCTCGAGGTCCTGGACGGCGCGCTCGAGCACGTCGTCGGGGAGCTCGGCGACGATCTCGTCGCGGACCCCCTCCTCGAGCTCGGAGAGCACCGCGCCCTCGACCTCGTGGCCCCAGAGCGCCATCAGCGCCGCGCGCTCGGGCCGGCTGATCTGCTCGAGCAGGTCGGCGATGTCGGCCTCGTGGAGCTCGTCGAGGAGCGCCACCAGCGCATCGTGGTCGCCGGCCTCGACCGCCGCGAGCACGGCGTCGACGGTCTCGCGGTCGAGCCCGTGCTCGTCGCGCTCGGCCTCGCGCGCGATCTCGGCGCCCGCCGCCGCGGGCCCGGCCGTCTCCTCGTCGATCTCGGCCATGCCCGCCCCCGTCTCGCCTGCGGAATCGCGCGCCGACCATACACGCTCGGCGGCGCGGGAAAAGTCGCTGCGGCGCAATACGACGGCAACGCCGACGACCGGCACTTGACCGCCGCCGCCGGATCCGGCCCGCTCGGGGCAAAGAGAGGAGCCGCCGCCCAGGCCGCCGCCTTCGCGGCGCTGGCCGCCCGCCTGCCCGGGGTGCGCCGCAGCCTCGCGGCGACGGGGGGAACCCTCCTCGGCGCGGCGTGGCACTTCGAGCTCGTCCGCCCGGGGATCGGCCTCTACGGCGGGCGGCCGTTCGCCGACGCCCGCCCGGTGGTGCGGCTCGCGCTCCCGGTCGTGCAGGTGCGCGAGGTCGCCGCGGGCGAGGCGGTCGGCTATGGCGCCGCGTGGACGGCGGCGCGGCCGTCGCGGATCGCCACCGTCGCGGCGGGCTACGCCGACGGCCTCGCCCGTGCCCTCGGGCGCGGGCGGCTCGCGCTCCTCGCCGGCGAGACGGCGGTGCCGGTCGTCGGAAGGGTGTCGATGGATCTGATCACCGTCGATGTGACTGGACTCGAAGACATTCCTGTAACGCTCGATATAGTCAACGACTTTCAAGGAATAGACGCGCTCGCCGACGCGGCGGCCACCATCGGCTACGAGGTGCTGACGAGCCTTGGCCGGCGCTACGATCGCGTCTACAAGGAGGCCCCGCCCCCGGAGCCCGCATGATCCTCCTCCGCCTCGTCCAGGTCTTCCTCGCCTCGATCGGGCGCTCCGTTCTCGGCCTTCTCGCGGCGACGGGGCGGCTGACGATCTTCGCCGCGGTCGCCCTCTCCCAGCTCGTCCGCCCGCCGTTCTATCCCGCCGAGTTCGGGCGGCAGATGCTGCGCATCGGCTTCTTCTCGCTGCCCGTCGTCGGCCTGACCGCGCTCTTCACCGGCGCCGCGCTCGCGCTCCAGATCTGGTCGGGCGGCGATCGCTTCAACGCCGGCACCGTCGTTCCCTCGATCGTCGCCATCGGCATCGTCCGCGAGCTCGGGCCGGTGCTCGGCGGGCTGATGGTCGCGGGCCGGGTCTCCTCCTCGATCGCCGCCGAGCTCGGCACCATGCGCGTCACCGAGCAGATCGACGCGCTGACGACGCTCTCGACCGATCCGATGAAGTACCTCGTGCTGCCCCGCGTCCTCGCCGGCCTCGTCGCCATGCCGCTCCTCGTCGCGGTGGCGAACGCCATCGGCATCTTCGGCGGCTATCTCGTCGGCACGACGCGGCTCGGGTTCAATCCCGCCGCCTACATCGCCAACACCGTCGACTTCCTCGAGCCCTCCGACATCGCGAGCTCGCTGACCAAGGCCGCGGTCTTCGGCTTCCTGCTCGCGCTGATGGGCTGCTATCACGGCTACAACTCGGGCCGTGGCGCCCAGGGGGTCGGCGAGGCGACGACGAACGCCGTGGTGTCGGCGTCGATCCTCATCCTCGCCGCCAACTACCTGCTGACCGAGGCCTTCTTCTGATGCGGGCTTCCGACGGCGGGCCTCCGATGGCGGGCGAGGTCCCCCGCATCGAGCTCCGCGACGTGCGCAAGGCCTTCGGCGACAAGCCGGTCCTCGCCGGCGTCTCGCTGAAGGTGATGCCCGGCGAGAGCCTCGTCATCATCGGCGGCTCGGGCACCGGCAAGTCGGTGACGCTGAAGTGCATCCTCGGCATCCTCACCGCCGACTCGGGCGAGATCCTCATCGACGGCACGCCGCTGGCCCGGATCGACAGGCGCGCCTTCCTCCGCCACTTCGGCATGCTCTTCCAGGGCGCCGCGCTCTTCGACAGCCTGACGGTCTGGCAGAACGTCGCCTTCCGCCTGATCCACGCCCGCAGGAGCCCGCTCGGCCGCCGCGCCGCGCGCGAGCTCGCGATCGGCAAGCTCGCCCGCGTCGGCCTCGGTCCCGAGACCGCCGACCTCTACCCGGCCGAGCTCTCGGGGGGCATGCAGAAGCGCGTCGGCCTCGCCCGCGCCATCGCCACCGACCCGTCGACGATCTTCTTCGACGAGCCGACCGCCGGGCTCGACCCGATCATGGCCGGCGTCATCAACGACCTCATCCGCGAGCTCGTCGAGGAGATGGGCGCGACGGCGGTGACGATCACCCACGACATGACGACGGTGCGCACCGTCGCCGACCACGTCGCCATGCTCCACGGCGGCCTCGTCCGCTGGGCCGGGCCGATCGGCGAAATGGACGCCTCGCCAGACCCCTGGCTCCAGCAGTTCATCCACGGGCGCGCCGAGGGTCCGATCGAGGCGCTGCGGTGAGCGATTGCCTGCGCAGCGGGCGGGGAGACGCGACCGGGCGCCGCAGTCGCCCGAACTTCGTGCGTTTTCGCCTTTTATCTGCCCAGTCGTTCATCTAACAGACCGTTCGCCTGCGCGTATTTTGCGCAAACGATGAATCGCCGTCAGGGGGGACAGATGACCATTCTCGACGACAAGCTCGACCCGATCTACGACGAGGTCGTGCGCCGCAACGCGGCCGAGCCCGAGTTCCACCAGGCGGTCCGCGAGGTCTTCGAGAGCCTCGGGCGCGTCGTCGCGAAGCGGCCCGACTATCTCGAGGACGCGCTGATCGAGCGCATCTGCGAGCCCGAGCGCCAGATCATCTTCCGCGTGCCGTGGACCGACGACGAGGGCCGGGTCCACATCAACCGCGGCTTCCGCGTGCAGTTCTCCTCGGCGATGGGGCCGTACAAGGGCGGCCTGCGCTTCCACCCGTCGGTCAACATCGGGATCATCAAGTTCCTCGGATTCGAGCAGACCTTCAAGAACGCCCTGACCGGCCTGCCGATCGGCGGCGGCAAGGGCGGGTCGGACTTCGACCCCAAGGGCCGCTCGGACGGCGAGGTCATGCGCTTCTGCCAGAGCTTCATGACCGAGCTCTACCGCCACCTCGGCGAGTACACCGACGTTCCCGCCGGCGACATCGGCGTCGGCGCGCGCGAGATCGGCTACCTCTTCGGCCAGTACAAGCGCCTGACCAACCGCTTCGAGGCGGGGGTGCTGACCGGCAAGGGCCTGTTCTACGGCGGCTCGCTCGCCCGCAAGGAGGCGACGGGCTACGGCAACACCTACTTCACCCAGGCGATGCTCGAGACCAGGGGCACCTCGTTCGACGGCAAGACCGTCGTGGTCTCGGGCTCGGGCAACGTCGCGGTCTACACGATCGAGAAGGTCCAGTCGTTCGGCGGCAAGGTCGTCGCCTGCTCCGACAGCGGCGGCTACGTCGTCGACGAGAACGGCATCGACCTCGAGCTCCTCCAGGAGATCAAGGAGGTCCGCCGCGGCCGAATGTCCGACTACGTCCGCCGCAAGCGCGAGGGCAACGGCGTCTACTTCGTCAAGGCCGGCGAGGGCTCGATCTGGGACGTTCCCTGCGAGGTGGCGATGCCGTCGGCGACCCAGAACGAGCTGACCGGACGCGACGCGCGGAAGCTCGTGAGGAACGGCGTCATCGCCGTCAGCGAGGGCGCCAACATGCCGTGCACCCCCGAGGCGACGCGCCACTTCCAGGAGGCCGGCATCCGCTTCGGCCCGGGCAAGGCCGCGAACGCCGGCGGCGTCGCCACCTCGGCGCTGGAGATGCAGCAGAACGCCTCGCGCGACCGCTGGAGCTTCGAGGAGACCGAGGAGCGGCTCGCCAAGATCATGCGCGACATCCACGAAAGCTGCTACGCCACCGCCGAGGAGTTCGGCGCCCCCGGCGACTACGTCATCGGCGCGAACATCGCCGGCTTCATCCGCGTCGCCGAGCCGATGCGCGCCTTCGGCGTCGTCTGATCGCCGTCCGGCGCGGGGCGGCGCGGGGTCCGCTCTTGCCCCCGGCGCCCGGGAGTGGTGCGATGGCGCTCCGCCTCCGCGGACGAGGAAGCACACCCGCATGAGCCGTCGCGCCGCCTTCGCCTGCACCGCCTGCGGGGCGACCCATGCCAAGTGGGCCGGCCGCTGCGACGCCTGCGGGGCGTGGAACGCGATCGTCGAGGAGGCGGGCCTCGCCGAAGGCCCGGCGGGGCGCAGCCTCGGCGCCGCCCGCGGGCGGCGCATCGTCCTCGGCGACCTCGCGACCGAGGAGGCGCAGCCGCCGCGGGCGCTCTCGGGCATCGCCGAGCTCGACCGCGCCCTCGGCGGCGGCCTCGTGCCGGCGTCGGCGATCCTCGTCGGCGGCGACCCCGGGATCGGCAAGTCGACGCTGCTTCTCCAGGCGGCCGCGGCCTTCGCGGCGCGCGGCACGCCGGCGATCTACATCTCCGGCGAGGAGGCCGCGGCGCAGATCCGGCTCCGCGCCGGGCGCCTCGGGCTGACCGGGGCGCCGCTGAAGCTCGCGACCGAGACCAACCTCCGCGACATCCTCACGACACTCGACAGCGAGCGCCCCGCCCTCGCGGTGATCGACTCGATCCAGACGCTGTGGGCCGACCACGTCGAGAGCGCGCCGGGTTCGGTCGCGCAGGTCCGCGCCGCGGCGCACGAGCTCGTCACCTTCGCCAAGCGCCGGGGCACGGCGATCGTCCTCGTCGGGCACGTCACCAAGGACGGCCAGATCGCCGGCCCCCGCGTCGTCGAGCACATGGTCGACACCGTGCTCTACTTCGAGGGCGAGCGCGGCCACCAGTTCCGCATCCTGCGCGCGGTGAAGAACCGCTTCGGGCCGGCCGACGAGATCGGGGTCTTCGAGATGACCGGGCGCGGGCTCGCCGAGGTGGCGAACCCGTCGGCGCTGTTCCTCTCCGAGCGCGACAGCCGGACGTCGGGGTCCGCGGTCTTCGCCGGGATCGAGGGCACCCGGCCGATTCTCGTCGAGATCCAGGCGCTGGTCGCGCCCTCGGCGCTCGGCACGGCGCGGCGCACCGTCGTCGGCTGGGATTCGGGGCGCCTCGCGATGGTCCTCGCCGTGCTCGAGTCGCGCTGCGGCATCGGCTTCGGGCCGTCGGACGTCTATCTCAACGTCGCCGGGGGGATGCGCATCTCCGAGCCGGCCGCCGATCTCGCCGTCGCCGCGGCGCTGGTCTCGGCGCGCCAGGACGTGGCCCTGCCCCGCGACGCGGTGGTCTTCGGCGAGGTGAGCCTCTCGGGCGCGCTCCGCCCGGCCCCGCAGGCCGAGGCGCGGCTGCGCGAGGCGGCGAAGCTCGGGTTCGGGTCGGCGTGGCTTCCGGGCACGCCGGCGGGCGGCGCTAACGGTCTCGCGATCCACACGGTTGCGGATCTCGGAACTTTCATGGACAAGTGCTTCGGCATGAACGACGGCCGGGGCGACGGGGACTGAATGGAAGCCTTCACAATCGTCGACGGGATCGTCCTCGTCGTCATCGTGCTGTCGGCGATCCTCGCCTGGGCCCGCGGGCTCGTCCGCGAGGCGCTGTCGATCGCCGGCTGGATCGTCGCGGCGTTCGCGGGCTTCGCCTTCGCGCCCGCCCTCGCGCCGCTGCTGCGCGAGCTGCCGATCCTGCGCGACCTCATCGGCACCAACTGCGAGCTGTCGATCCTCGCGGGATTCGCCGTCGCCTTCGCGATCGCGCTCATCGTCGTGTCGCTGTTCACGCCGCTCCTCGCCGGGTTCGTGCAGAACTCGGCGCTCGGCCCCGTCGACCAGGGACTCGGCTTCGTCTTCGGCATCGCCCGCGGCGTGCTTCTCGTCGTCATCGGGCTCATCGTCTACAAGACCGTCTTCGGCGGCCAGGGCGGGGTGGCACAGATCGACAACAGCCATTCGGCGGCGCTTTTCGGCGACCTCGAGGCGCGAATCCAGGCGATGCTGCCCGCCGACGCGCCGCAATGGGTGGCGGGCCAGTACGACCGACTGACACAAAGTTGCAACATCGGCGGAGCCTGAGCGTGACAAGCCCCGGTCTCCTTTCTATATGACCGGCGGAAACCGCCCCGAGGCGTCCATGTCCCTGCCCAGGCATCCGTTCGACGACGACAAGCTCCGCGAGGAATGCGGGGTCTTCGGGGTGATCGGCGTCAAGGACGCCGCGAGCTTCGTCGCCCTCGGCCTGCACGCCCTCCAGCACCGCGGCCAGGAGGCCGCGGGCATCGTCTCCCACACCGAGGCCGACGGCTTCTGCGCCGCCCGCCGCTTCGGCTACGTCCGCGACAACTTCACCAGCCCGAGCGTGATGGAGACGCTGCCCGGCGACCTCGCCATCGGCCACGTCCGCTACTCGACCGCCGGCGCCAAGGGCACGACCCAGCTCCGCGACGTCCAGCCGCTCTTCGCCGAGTTCCAGATGGGCGGCTGCGCGGTCGCCCACAACGGCAACCTGACCAACGCGCTGGCGCTCCGCGAGGAGCTGATCGGCCGCGGCTCGATCTTCCAGTCGGGCTCGGACACCGAGTGCATCATCCACCTGATGGCGCGCTCGATGCAGAAGACCATCCCCGAGCGGCTGAAGGACGCGCTCCGCGTCGTCGAGGGGGCGTTCTCGATCGTCGCGATGACCCGCTCGAAGCTCATCGGCTGCCGCGACCCGCTCGGCGTGCGCCCGCTGATGCTCGGCCGCATCGGCCCCGACATGAACGGCGGCTGGGTGCTCGCCTCGGAGACCTGCGCCCTCGACATCATCGGGGCGCGGTTCATCCGCGAGATCGAGCCCGGCGAAATGGTGATCTGCTCGGGCGACGACATCGAGAGCTTCTACCCGTTCCGCCGGATGAAGCCGCGCTTCTGCATCTTCGAGCAGGTCTACTTCTCGCGCCCGGACAGCGTCATCGGCGGCCACTCGGTCTACGAGACCCGGCGGCGGATCGGCGTCGAGCTCGCCCGGGAGGCGCCGGTCGAGGCCGACCTCGTCTGCCCGGTGCCCGACTCGGGCACGCCGGCGGCGATCGGCTACAGCCAGGAGAGCGGCATCCCCTACGCGATGGGCATCATCCGCAACCAGTACATGGGGCGGACCTTCATCGAGCCGACCGAGCAGATCCGCAACATGGGCGTGCGCCTGAAGCTCAACGTCAACCGCGCGGTCATCAAGGGCAAGCGCATCATCCTCGTCGACGACTCGGTGGTGCGCGGCACCACCAGCCGCAAGATCCGCGACATGGTGATCGACGCCGGCGCCGCCGAGGTCCACTTCCGCATCGCCTCGCCGCCGACGACGTGGCCGTGCTTCTACGGCGTCGACACGCCGGACCGCGACAAGCTCCTCGCCGCGACGATGTCGCCCGAGGAGATGCGCGAGTTCATGGGCGTCGACAGCCTGCGCTTCGTCACCCTCGACGGCCTCTATCGCGCCTGCGGCGAGCCCGAGGGCCGCAACGCCGCCCAGCCGCAGTTCTGCGACGCCTGCTTCTCGGGCGACTATCCGGTGCGGCCCTCCGACCGCATGGACCAGGGCTTCAAGCTCAAGGTCGACGCAGCGTGAGCGCGGACGACACCGACGACTACGCCGCCGACACCCGCGTCGCCCTCGTCACCGGCGCGAGCCGGGGCCTCGGCTACGCCGTCGCCCGCGCCCTCGGCGCCGCCGGCACCCGGGTCGTGGCGATGGCGCGCACCGTCGGCGGCCTCGAGGACCTCGCCGACGAGATCGACGCCGCCGGCGGCCCGATCCCGACGCTGGTGCCGCTGTCGCTGACCGACGAGGGCGGGCTGCAGCGCCTCTGCCTCGCCATCGACGAGCGCTGGGGCCGGCTCGACCTCGCCATCCACTGCGCCGCCCACGCCGCGCCGCTCACCCCGGCGCCGCACCTCGCCGACAAGGACTTCGACCAGAGCGTCGAGATCAACTTCAGGGGCACCGAGCGGCTGATCGTCATGCTGGCACCGCTGCTTCACGCCGCGCCGGCGGGGGAGTTCGTCTACGTCGGCGACACCCGCGGCGGACAGCCCTACTACGGCGCCTACGGGGCGACGAAGGCCGGCGCCGAGGCGCTCGTGCGCTCGTGGGCGGCCGAGACCGTGCAGCTCGGACCCCGGGTGACGATCTTCCACCCGCAGCCGATGCCGACCGCCGTCCGCGGCCGCTTCTTCCCCGGCGAGGCGCCGGAGAAGCTCACCCCCTGCGCCGACGAGGCGGCGCGGCTCCTCGCCGCGCTGCGGGACCCGTCGCCGGCCCTCCCCCTTCCGTGAAAAAGCCCGGCAACGGACTTCCGGCCCGGGCGTTCCGGGCATAATAAGGGCGCGCACGAACCGAGGTCGGAGCGACGTGGGAGCAGCGATGCCGGACGGGAAGCGGGCGGTCTTCGCCTCGTACAACATCCACAAGTGCGTCGGCACCGACCGCCGCTTCGACCCGGCGCGCACCGCCGCGGTCATCGCCGAGATCGGCGCCGACGTGATCGCCCTCCAGGAGACCGACAAGCGCTTCGGCGACCGCGCCGGCCTGCTCGACCTCGCCGCGCTCGAGCGCGACGCCGGGCTGGTGCCGGTGCGGGTGACCAACGGCCACAGCGGCCACGGCTGGCACGGCAACCTCGTCCTCGTCCGCGAGGGCATCGTCTGCGACCTCCACCAGATCCGCCTCCCCGGCCTCGAGCCGCGGGGGGCGCTCGTCGCCGACCTCGACCTCGCGATGGGCCGGGTGCGGGTCGTCGCCGCCCACCTCGGCCTGCTCCGCGCCTCGCGCGTCCTCCAGGTCGAGACCCTGCTGGCGCAGGCGAGTGCGGCGACCGAGCGGCCGGTGGTGCTGATGGGCGACCTCAACGAGTGGCGCCTGCGCCGCCGCTCGGCGCTGCGCGGCTTCGCCAAGGGCTTCGGCCCGCTCGGCCTCGGCGTCCCGAGCTTCCCGGCGTTCTTCCCGGTGCTCGCCCTCGACCGGGTGCTGACCCGGCCGCACGGGCTGATCGAGGAGATCGCCGCCCACGAGACCCCGCTCTCCCGCCTCGCGTCGGATCACCTGCCGGTGCGCGCCGTCGTCCGCATCGGCCTCGCCGCCGCCGCCGACGCCCGCCGCGCCGAGGCGACGCGGCCCGGAGACCAAGGAGCCCGCCCATGAGACGCCCCATGAGACCCCCGACGGGACTCGCCCCCCTCCTCGCCGCCGTCGTCCTCGCCGCGTCCGCCGGTGCCGCCGCGGCGCTGGTGCCGTTCTCCCGCGCCGACGC
>CAZEGY010000033.1:0-1375 GCA_964511815.1 uncultured Rhodovulum sp. | reverse complement strand
TCGCCGCGTCCGCCGGTGCCGCCGCGGCGCTGGTGCCGTTCTCCCGCGCCGACGCCAACCGCGACGGCTTCGTCAGCTACGCCGAGGCGGTGCGGGTGTTCCCGCGCCTCCAGGAGGTCAGCTTCCGCAAGTGCGACCCGAACGGCGACGGGCTGATCAGCCAGCGCGAGTATCCGCTGCTCGACCAGTTCTACTGGACGACCTACAAGGGCCGCTGAGGCGACTGGCCCCGCGTGGCAGCCTCGGGCGCCGTCTCGCGGGCTTGTGGTGCCCGGCCAAAGCCGACATAAGGCGCGCCTGACCCAGAACCTGCCGGCAGCCGCGCAATGACCCAAGCCTCCGCCAACGTCAACATCATGATCAAGGCGGCGCGCAAGGCCGGCCGCAGCCTGCTGCGCGACTTCGGCGAGGTCGAGCAGCTCCAGGTCTCGTCGAAGGGCCCGGGCGACTTCGTCAGCCGCGCCGACCTCCGCTCCGAGCAGCTGATCCGCGACGAGCTGACGGCGGCGCGGCCGAACTACGGCTGGGTCGGCGAGGAGAGCGCCGCGGTCGCCGGCACCGATCCGACGCGGCGCTGGATCGTCGACCCGCTCGACGGCACCACCAACTTCCTCCACGGCCTGCCGCACTGGGCGGTGTCGATCGCCCTCGAGCACAAGGGCGAGATCGTCGCCGGCGTCGTCTACGATCCGGTCAAGGACGAGATCTTCGTCGCCGAGAAGGGCGCCGGGGCGTGGATGAACGACCGCCGCCTGCGCGCCTCGGGACGCCGGGAGATGCTCGAGATGATCTTCGCGACCGGCATCCCCTTCGGCGGCCGCCCGGAGCTGCCGCGGGCGCTGCGCGAGATCGCGACGCTGACGCCGCGCACCGCCGGCATCCGCCGCTGGGGCTCGGCGGCGCTCGACCTCGCCTACGTCGCCGCCGGGCGCGTCGACGGCTACTGGGAGCGCGGCCTCGACGCCTGGGACGTGGCCGCGGGCATCCTCCTCGTCCGCGAGGCCGGTGGCTTCGTCGGCGCGATCGAGGAGGACGGCGACCCCCTCGAAGGCGGCAGCGTCGCCGCCGCCAACGCCAACGTCTACGAGGGCTTCCGGGCGATCCTTCGCGCGGCGTGATCGCGCCGGCGACGCGCGCCCGGCTCCGGACGCGACCCCGGCACAGGCACCACCGCCAGTCTTAACCGAGGACGGAGAAGCCGCCTTCCGCGCCCGGCCCATCGCTGTCATCGTCGTGATCGGGGGCGCTGCGGCGTTAACCAGTTAACCCTGACCGCCCGCCCGCGGCGTCAGTTGCCCGCGACCTTGTCGCGGACGCGCCCGTGGATCGCCTCGGCCTCGGGCGTCATCGCCTCGGCGAAGTCGGAGAGCTCGTA
>CAZEGY010000032.1:14833-16129 GCA_964511815.1 uncultured Rhodovulum sp. | reverse complement strand
CGCCGCGTCGCGGCCCTCGGCGACGGCGGTGACGGTGAGATCGTCGCCGCCGCTCGCGCAGTCGCCGCCGGCCCAGACCCCGGCGCGGCTGGTGCGGCCCGGGCCGGTGACGGCGATCTTGCCGCCGGCGAGGGCGAGGCCCCCGGGCACGCCCTCGAGGCGCTGGCCGATGGCGACGAGCACCTGGTCGGCGGCAAGCGCGAAGCTCTCGCCGGTCTCGACGAGCCCTCCCGCGCCGTCCTCGGTGCGGGCGACGACGACGCGCGCGACGCTGCCGTTGCCCTCGACCCGGACGGGGACGGCGTTGGCGACGATGCGCACGCCCTTCCGCGCCGCGAGATCCTGCTCGTAGGCGCTGGCGCCCATCCGCGCCCGGGAGCGGCGGTAGAGGATCGTCACCTCCTCGGCGCCGAGGAGCTTCGACTGGATCGCGGCGTCGATCGCGGTCATGCCGCCGCCGACGACGACGACGCGGCGCCCGACCGGCAGCGTCGCGAGATCGCCCGACTGGCGAAGCTCGCTGATGAAATCGACCGCCGGGCGCACCCCCGCCCCGTCGCCGAACCGGTCGGCGCCCTCGGCGGCGAGGGCGTTGACGCCGCCGAGGCCGAGGCTGAGGAAGACCGCGTCATACGCCGCGGCGAGGTCGTCGAGCGACACGTCGCGCCCCAGCGCCCGGCCGTACGCGACGGTGATGCCACCGATGCCGAGGAGCCAGTCGAGCTCCTTCTGGGCGAAGCCGTCGACCGCCTTGTAGGCGGCGATGCCGAACTCGTTGAGGCCGCCGCCCTTCTGGCGGGCGTCGAGGAGCACGACGTCGTGGCCGAGCATCGCCAGCCGGTGGGCGCAGGCGAGCCCGGCCGGGCCGGCGCCGACGACCGCGACGCGCTTGCCGGTCGGCGCGGCGCGCGAGAACGGATGGCCCTGGCGGGCCATCAGCGCGTCGGTGGCGTAGCGCTGGAGGCGGCCGATCTCGACCGGCCGGCCTTCGGCGATCTCGCGGACGCAGGCCTCCTCGCAGAGCTCCTCGGTCGGGCAGACGCGGGCGCACATGCCGCCGAGGATGTTCTGGGAGAAGATCGTCCGCGCCGCCGCCTCGGGCACCCCCGACTGGATCTCGCGGATGAACATCGGGATGTCGATCGCGGTCGGGCAGGCGGTGGCGCAGGGCGCGTCGTGGCAGAAGTAGCAGCGGTCGGCGGCGACGTGGGCCTCGTGCCCGGAGAGCGGCGGCGCGAGGTCGGCGAAGTTCGCGGCGATCTCGGCGGCGTCGAGCCGGCCGGGGGCGATGCCGGG
>CAZEGY010000032.1:9570-14733 GCA_964511815.1 uncultured Rhodovulum sp. | reverse complement strand
CGGCGAAGTTCGCGGCGATCTCGGCGGCGTCGAGCCGGCCGGGGGCGATGCCGGGGGCGACTCCGGGGGTGCGAGGGCTGGGTGACATGGACCTCTCCGGGTGTAGCTCTCGCCGGAAACGAGAACACGGGCCGGTTTTTTTATCAATCGGTAAAATTCCGCGCCTGCCCGTCGCGCGGCGCTCGGGCCTTCCTCTGCCCGTTTCTTGGGCATTGCGCGGCCCGTGTCGCCCGTTCGGGCGGGTGCGGCGTTGCGTCCCCGGCCCGGCCGCGCCTTAACTCGGCACGCCATGCTCGACGCCTCGCCCCCTCCCCCCCTCCAGCGCGCCCGCGGCCGGGCCGAGGTCGCGGTGTCGCATCGCGGCGGGCGCGTCCGGCTCGACCGGCTGGTGCAGGAGGGCTGCGGCAAGGCGCTGATGCCGCGGACCCACGGCGGCCCGTCCGAGGTGGTGCTCGTCAACACCTCGGGCGGGGTCACCGGCGGCGACCGCATCGACTGGCGGCTCGCGGTCGGCGACGGCGCCGCCCTCGTCGCGACGACGCAGGCGGCCGAGCGGATCTACCGGGCGTCGGGCGGCGCCGGGCGGATCGCGACGCGGCTCGTCCTCGGCGCCGGCGCCCGCCTCGACTGGCTGCCGCAGGAGACGATCCTCTTCGACGGCGGGCGCCTCGACCGCACGCTCGATGTCGAGATGGCCGGGGACGCGACGCTCCTCGCGCTCGAGACCGTCGTCCTCGGCCGCGCCGCGATGGGCGAGCGCGTCGCGACCGGGCTGCTCTCCGACCACTGGCGCATCCGCCGCGACGGCCGCCTCGTCCATGCCGAGGCCGTCCACGCCGAGGGCGATCTCGCCGCCGCCACCGCCGGCCCGGCGACGCTGCGCGGCGGGCGGGCCTTCGCCACCGTCGTCCTCGCCGCCCCGGGCGCGGCCGACCGCCTCGCCGCGGCGCGGGCGCTCCTCGGCGACGCCGGCGTCGAGGCGGCGGCGACCGCGAAGCCCGACCTCCTCGTCGCGCGTTTCGTCGCAGCCGAGGCCCATCGCTTGCGCGGCGCGCTCGTGCGCTTTCTGATGGCCCTGCGGCCGTCGCCCCTCCCCCGCGTCTGGAGCACCTGAATGAACCTGACCCCGCGCGAGAAGGACAAGCTCCTCGTCTCGCTCGCCGCGATGGTGGCGCGGAACCGCCTCGCCCGCGGCGTCAAGCTCAACCACCCCGAGGCGATCGCGCTCATCACCGATTACGTCGTCGAGGGCGCCCGCGACGGCCGCACCGTCGCCGACCTGATGGAGGCGGGCGCCCACGTCGTCACGTCCGGGCAGTGCATGGAGGGGGTGGCCGAGATGATCCACGACGTCCAGGTCGAGGCGACCTTTCCCGACGGCACCAAGCTCGTCACCGTCCACGCGCCGATCCGCTGAGAGAAGGACATGCCCATGCCCCGCACGCTCCCCGCGCTCCTCGCCGTCACGCTGCCGACGGCGGCCTTCGCCCACGGCGGCGTCGGCGCCCACGGCACGCCCTTCGCCGCCGGCGTCCTCCATCCCCTGCTCGGCCCCGACCACCTCCTCGCGATGGTCGCGGTCGGCCTTCTCGCCGCGATGACCGGGGGCCGCGCGGTCTGGGCGCTTCCGGCGAGCTTCGTCGGCGGCATGGTCGCGGGCGGGCTCCTCGGCTTCGGGGGCGCGGCGCTGCCCGTCGTCGAGCCGGCGATCCTCGCCTCGGTCGTCGTTCTCGGCCTCGCCGTCGCCTGTGCCCTGCGCCTGCCGCTGGCGCTCGCCTGCACCGCCCTCGCGCTCTTCGGCGTCGCGCACGGCCATGCCCACGGCCTCGAAGGCCCGGCGCTCGGCGGCGCGGCCTACGCGGCGGGCTTCGTCCTCGCCACCGCTGCCCTCCACGGGCTCGGGCTCGGGCTCGCGCTCGGGCTCGGGCGACCGGCGGTCGTCCGCGGGCTCGGGGCGCTGACCGCGGTCGCGGGCCTCGTTCTCGCCGTCGGGTGAGCGCGATGATCCCCGGCGAGATCCTGCCCGCGGCGGGCGAGATCGTCCTGAACGACGGCCGCACGGCGATCACCCTGACCGTCGCCAACACCGGCGACCGGCCGATCCAGGTCGGCTCGCACTACCACTTCGCCGAGACCAACGCGGCGCTCGACTTCGACCGCGCCGCCGCCCGCGGGATGCGCCTCGACATCGCCGCGGGCACGGCCGTGCGCTTCGAGCCCGGCCAGACCCGCGAGGTCCGCCTGATCGCCTATGGCGGCGACCGGCGGATCTTCGGCTTCAACGGTGCGGTCATGGGAGGACTCTGATGCCCGTCGAACACTACACCGGCTCGTGCCAGTGCGGCGCCGTCGCCTACGAGGTCGACGTCGACATCTCCGAGCCCATCGCCTGCAACTGCTCGCGCTGCCGCCGACTCGGCAGCCTGCTCGCCTTCGCGCCGCGGGCGGCCTTCACGCTCGTCAAGGGCGCGGGCGCGACGACCGAGTACCTGTTCAACAAGCACGCGATCCGGCATCACTTCTGCGCCACCTGCGGGATCCAGAGCTACGCGCTCGGCACCACCCCGGACGGCACCGAGATGGTGGCGATCAACGTCAACTGCCTCGATGGCGTCGATCCGCGCGCGCTCGCCTTCAAGACCGTGGACGGCGCCGCGCGGTGAGGGCGGTTTGGCTTCGCGGCCGGGTTCGGCTAGAAGCCGGCGACGGCCACGCGCTCCGTGGCCGGCCAGCCGGAGCCGCCGATGCCGATCGCCATCCTCGTCCTCGTGCTCGTCGCCTACGGCTACGTGCTGATCGTCTATCCGCTGGTCCGCAAGCAGGCGGCGGTCGGCGGTGCGCTGATCGCGGCGATCGTCGCCGCGTCGGTGTTCCTGACGCGGCCCGAGGCGATCACCATCAGCGCCGCGGAGCTCAATCTCGACCAGATCGCGGTCGAGCGCACCGGGCGCGGCGCGGCGGTGACCGGGCGGGTCGAGAACCGCTCGCCCTTCCGCCTGCGCGACATGACGCTCTCGCTCCGCCTCCACGACTGCGCCGACCCCGACGCCGAGCCCGCGACCTGCCCGATCATCGGCGAGAGCACGACGATCGCGCGGCCCGACGTGCCGGCCGGGCAGATCCGCGCCTTCGCCGCGCACTTCGCCTTCTCGGGCGTGCCGCCGGTGGCCGGGACGCTGCGCTGGGAGATGACGGTGGTGGAGACCCGCGCCACCGCCTCCTGAGCTCAGTTCACCGACGGCAGCGCCGGCAGGGTGCGCAGGTAGGCGATGACCGCCCGCAGGTCGTCGGGCGTCATCTTCGCGAGGTAGGCGTAGGGCATCGGCGGCAGCATGGCGCTGCCGTCGGGGCGGACGCCCTGCGTGACCATCGCCGCGATCTCGTCGTCGCTGACCCCGGCGAGACCGTCGGGGCCGTTGGTGAGGTTGGAGGCGACCGAGACCCCCCACGGCCCGCGGAACTCGAAGCCGCCCTGGCCGAGGGCGGTGTCGATCATCGGCCCCTCCGGCCCCAGCGGCGTGTGGCACTCGAGGCAGTGGGCGACCGGCCCCGCCATGTAGGCGCCGTACTCGGCCGTCGGCCCGCGCGGGATGTCGGCGACGTGGGCGACCGGCGGGCCGTAGGCTGGCGGCAGCGGGAAGTTGTAGACCGACTTCGGAACCTCGCCCGGGTTCGGCGCGAGCGTGCGGAGGAAGGCGACGATCGCCGCGAGGTCGGTGTCGCTCAGGTGGCGGTAGAAGGTGAAGGGCATCGGCGGCCCGATCAGCGAGCCGTCGGGGCGGATGCCCTCGCGGATCGCCCGGGCCAGCTCCGCGTCGCTCCAGCCCGCGATCTCGCCCGAGGGCGTGATGTTCGGCGCCCACGCCACCATCATGGCGCTGTCCTCGACCTTGGAGCCGGTCAGCTCCTTGTCGAGCTCCGGTCCTTCCGGTCCGGTCGGGGTGTGGCAGTTGCCGCAGCCCATCGGCCCGCGGACGAGGTATTCGCCGCGTTCGACCGGCGTTTCGGCGGCAGCGGCCGCGGCGAGGCCGGCGACGGCCGCCCCGCAGAGCAAGACGATGCGCATGAGATGTTCCCCCCTGCGCGGCGCCCCCGCGGGGAGCCGCGTGGGCGCGACGCTAGGGGTGGCCCCGATTCGGTTCAAACAAGCGAATCCGTCGGGAATCCGGCCGCCCGCGCCGCGCGCCGGCCCGTCCTTCCAGCCCGAGAGGTCCCATGCCGACCCGCATCTCCCACGCCGCCTATGCCGACATGTACGGACCGACCACCGGCGACCGCGTGCGCCTCGCCGACACCGAGCTCTTCGTCGAGGTCGAGCGCGACCTGACCACCTACGGCGAGGAGGTGAAGTTCGGCGGCGGCAAGGTCATCCGCGACGGCATGGGCCAGAGCCAGGCCTCGCGCGCCGAGGGTGCGGTGGACACCGTCGTCACCAACGCGCTGATCCTCGACTGGACGGGGATCTACAAGGCCGACGTCGGGCTCCGCGACGGGCGGATCGCCGCGATCGGCAAGGCCGGGAACCCCGACATCCAGGACGGCGTCACCATCGTCGTCGGGCCGGGGACCGAGGTCATCGCCGGCGAGGGACGGATCCTGACGGCGGGCGGCTTCGACGCGCACGTCCATTTCATCTGCCCGCAGCAGGTCGACGACGCGCTGCACTCGGGGGTGACGACGCTCCTCGGCGGCGGCACCGGCCCCGCGCACGGGACGCTCGCCACCACCTGCACCCCGGGGCCGTGGCACATCGGGCGGATGCTCCAGGCCGTCGACGGGGTGCCGGTCAACGTCGGCATCGCCGGCAAGGGCAACGCCTCGCGGCCGGCGGCGCTCGCGGAGATGGTGCGGGCGGGGGCTTGCGCCTTGAAACTGCACGAGGACTGGGGGACGACGCCGGCGGCGATCGACTGCTGCCTCACGGTCGCGGACGACCTCGACGTGCAGGTGATGATCCACACCGACACCCTGAACGAGAGCGGGTTCGTCGAGGACACGGTGCGGGCGATCGCCGGGCGGACGATCCACGCCTTCCACACCGAGGGCGCCGGCGGCGGGCACGCGCCCGACATCATCAAGGTCGCGGGGCTCGCGAACGTCATCCCGTCGTCGACCAACCCGACGCGGCCCTACACGCGCAACACGCTCGAGGAACACCTCGAC
>CAZEGY010000032.1:5325-9560 GCA_964511815.1 uncultured Rhodovulum sp. | reverse complement strand
TGGTCTGCCACCACCTCGACAAGGCGATCCCCGAGGACGTGGCCTTCGCCGAGAGCCGCATCCGGCGCGAGACCATCGCGGCGGAGGACATCCTCCACGACATCGGGGCCTTCTCGATCATCTCGTCGGACTCCCAGGCGATGGGTCGGATCGGCGAAGTCATCATCCGCACCTGGCAGACCGCGCACAAGATGAAGGTCCAGCGCGGACGGCTCGCGGAAGAAACCGGCGACAACGACAATGCGCGGGTGAAGCGCTATGTCGCGAAATACACGATCAATCCGGCGATCGCGCATGGCGTTTCGAAGCATGTCGGCTCGATCGAGGTCGGCAAGCGCGCCGATCTCGTCCTGTGGTCTCCGGCGTTCTTCGGGGTCAAGCCCGAGATGGTGCTCGTCGGCGGCATGATCGCGGCGGCGCAGATGGGCGACCCGAACGCCTCGATCCCGACGCCGCAGCCGGTCCACGGCCGGCCGATGTGGGGGACCTACGGGCGGGCGCTCGCGGCGACGTCGGTGACGTTCGTGTCGGCGGCGGCGGTGGCGGAGGGGATCGGGGAGACGCTCGGGCTCGGCAAGGAGACGGTGGCGGTCGGGAACACCCGGGGCGGGATCGGCAAGGCGGCGATGAAGCTCAATGCGGCGATGCCGGCGATCGAGGTCGATCCCGAGACCTACGAGGTGCGCGCCGACGGCGAGCTCCTGACCTGCGAGCCGGCGGAGGTGCTGCCGATGGCGCAGCGGTACTTCCTGTACTGAGGGCGCCGGGACGCGAAGACGATGAACATCCGGTAAGCGGCGGGAGACAGGGAAAGATCGCCGGGATGGGGTTCGTACATCCCGCGTACATCCCGTGTACATCCCACGTACCGGACCAAGGTCGGACTCGCGAGCGGGCGGAGCGTGCGCCGGGGGGCGCGGATAGGCAACGTCGGCGACGCCCAGGATGGGGTCGCCGCCGTGGGGCGGGCCGGTGTCGGCCTCAGCCGCGCCCGACGAAGGGCATCTTGGTGGCCATGATGGTGATGAACTGGACGTTCACGTCGAGAGGCAGCGAGGCCATGTCGACGACGGCCTTCGCGACATGGGCGACGTCGATGCGCGGCTCGGGGGCGAGGGTGCCGTCGGCCTGGGGGACGCCGGCGGTCATCTTCGCAGTCATGTCGGAGGCGGCGTTGCCGATGTCGATCTGGCCGCAGGCGATGTCGAAGGCGCGGCCGTCGAGGGAGATCGACTTGGTCAGGCCGGTGATCGCATGCTTGGAGGCGGTGTAGGCGACCGAGCCGTAGCGGGGGGCGTAGGCCGAGATCGAGCCGTTGTTGATGATGCGGCCGCCCTGGGGCGACTGGTCGCGCATCTGGCGGAAGGCGGCGGCGGCGATCAGGAAGGCGCCGTCGAGGTTGACCGAGACGACATGGCGCCACTCGTCCCAGGTGACGTCGCCGGTCAGCTTGGCGCCGATGTTGGTGCCGGCGTTGTTGAAGACCGCGTCGAGGTGGCCACGGGTCTCGCGGATGCGGGCGAAGAGCGCCTCGACCGAGGCGGGGTCGGTGACGTCGGTGGCGACGGGCAGGCAGTCGGCGCCGCCCTCGCCGAGCCCGGCGACGACCTCGGCGAGCTTGTCCGCACTGCGGGCGGCGAGCACGACGTTCCAGCCGGCGGCGGCGAAGGCCTTCGCGGTGCCGGCGCCGATGCCCTGGCTCGCGCCCGTGACGAGTACGGTCTTCTTTTCGCTCATGGTCTTCCTCCCCGTGCGAGTGTCTGTTCGCGCAACCAGATGTAGAGCCCGCTCGCCGCGACGACGCCGGCGCCGACGATCACCCAGCGGTCCGGCGGCTGGGCGAAGATCAGCCAGCTCGACGCCGTCATATAGACGATCTGCGCGTAGTTGAAGGGCGCCAGCGTCGAGGCCGGCGCGAAGCGGTGGGCGATGGTCGCGAGCTGGTGGCCGGCCCAGCCGAAGACGCCGATCGCGGCGAAGGCGACGACGCTCGCGCCGCCCGAGGGCCAGGTCCACTCGCCGAGGGCGAAGGGCGCGACGCCGAGGGTGGCGACGAGGCCGGCGTAGAACTGCTGGGTGTTGGTCGAATCCCGCCCCGCGAGCCGCCGGGTCAGGATCGAGTAGAGCGCCGCGCAGAGGGCGGCGCCGAGCGACAGGAACACCGCCGGGTGCAGGTGGCCCGTCCACGGCCGGGCGACGATGAGGATGCCGCAGAAGCCGACGCCCATCGCGATCCAGCGCCGCGGGCCGACGGTCTCGCCGAGGAGCGGGATCGAGAGCAGGCAGATCCACAGCGGCGCCGAGAACATGATCGCCGCGGTCATGGTCAGCGGCAGGTAGCTGACCGCCACGAAGTTGAGGAGCGTGCTGCCGAGGAGCGCGGTCGCGCGGATGCTGACGGCGCCGAGGTTCGAGGTCTCCCACAGGCGCTCGCTGCCGGCGAGGCCGACGACGCAGACGATGGCGAGGTGGACGGCGTAGCGGACGAAGGCGACCTCGGTCGCGGGGAGGCCGTCGCCGATCAGCCACTTCGCGCAGGTGTCGATGCCGGTGAAGCAGAGCAGCGCGAGGAGCAGGAGGCCGATGGCGGGGAGGACGCGGTCCTCGATCGGCGGAAGGGGGGCCTTCCCCCGGACGGGGGAGACGGGCTCGGTCATGTCGGTGCGGGCCTTCGGGATCTGACGCAGGGCCTCGGCCCGCGCGCGGCTCCCAAGAGCATCGCCGGGCGGGATTGTCGAGGGGCGATCGGTGGGACGCTGCCTTGCGTTAACCGCGCGGTCTCGTATCGTTCCTCGCATTTTAGCGGAAATGTATCGGCTAACCCGCTGCTAATCCTGAAATGTTAGACATGGCGTCAATCCAGCCCCGATGGAGCGCCCCCATGTCAACGCGGTTCGGCCTGTGGCCGGTCGTCGCCCTTCTCGTGTTCCTCGCCTGCCCGCCCGCGCCGGCCGTCGCCGGGCCGGCGGAGATCTGCGAGGGGGCGATCGCGCGCGGCGCGGCGCGGGAGGGGGTGCCGCAGCCGGTGCTGCACGCGATCTCGCTGACCGAGACCGGGCGGAGCGACGCCGGGCGCTTCCGGCCCTATCCGTGGGCGATCAACCGCGAGGGCAAGGGCTACTGGTTCGACAGCCGCGAGGAGGCGCTGGCCTTCGCGCGGGCGAGCGTCGCGGCGGGGCGGCCGAGCTTCGACGTCGGCTGCTTCCAGATCAACTACTACTGGCACGGACGGAACTTCTCCTCGCTGGAGGCGATGTTCGATCCCGACGTCGGGGCGGCCTACGCGGCGCGGTTCCTCAAGAGCCTCCATGCCGAGCGCGGCGACTGGTCGCGGGCGGCGGGGGCCTACCACTCGCAGACGCCGGAGCGGGCGGGAGTGTACCGGGCGCGCTTCGACCGCATCCTCGCCGGGCTCGGGGGCAGGCCGCTGCCGGTCGTCGCGGCGGCGGAGCCGGAGGCGGCGGTGCCGGCGGCGCCGAAGAAGAGCCGGACGCGGCTGACGCGGGGGCCGAAGATCATCACGGTGCCGAAGCGGGCGCCCGACCCGGCGCCGGCGACGCAGGCGGCGGAGGTGATGGACGACGCCGGCCTCGGGTTGCGGGCGATGCGGGCGGCGCTGGTGTTCTGAGGCAGGCGGCCGGCGTTAAGGGCGCGGAAAGCATTCGGCGATGTCGTTCGGGCGCTTCGGCGGAAAAGCGAGCGATGGCGACGGCGGGGCGGCGCGGCGGTCATCCGTTGTTAAGGTCCGCGCCGCAGGCTCCGCGGCACCCCGCACCAACGGAGGACGGGCATGACCGCGAGAGAGTTGCTGGCCGACGACACCGGCGCGACGGCGATCGAGTACGCGCTCCTCGCCGGGCTCATCGCCACGGTCATCATCGGCGCGGTGGCGACGCTCGGAACGACGCTCGACGGGTTCTACGGCGAGACGAACGCCAGGCTCGTGAGCGAGATCGAGGCTGCGGCCGAGAAATAGCCGGGGCAAGGCGCCCACCTCGGCAAGTCGTGCTTAGTAATGCGTGAACAACACGGGAACAACTCTAAGCATAACTCGTTTGACTTATTGGGCGATGGTGAGTGTAACTGACGGCGTGGAAGCACCACGCTACGAGGCGTACAGGAGTAAACGAGATGAAGCTCTTCGACTTCAAGAAGCTCTGGAAGGACGAGTCCGGCGCGACCGCCATCGAGTACGGCCTGCTCGCCGCGCTCATCGCCGTCGTCATCATCGGCGC
>CAZEGY010000032.1:0-5225 GCA_964511815.1 uncultured Rhodovulum sp. | reverse complement strand
GCGAGCCCCAGCATGCGTATGATCCTCGTCATCCTCGCGGCCCTGATCGTGGCGGGCGGCGCCGGATTCTACGTCGTGCAGGGGCTCCGTCCCGCCGCCCCGGCGGCGGCGGTGGAGGTTGCTGCCCCGCAGCTCGTGGCGGTCTATGCGCCCGCCCGCGACCTGCCGGCCGGGACCATCCTCAAGCCCGAGGGCCTCGCCCGGATGCGCCTGCCCGAGGAGGCGATCACCGCGGAGATGGTCGTCGCCGACGCGGCCGGCGAGGCGTTCCTCGCCGGCAGCGTCGCCCGCCAGCGCCTGCCCGAGGGCGTGCCGGTCGCGCGCTCGGCGACGGTCCAGCCCGGCGACCGCGGCTTTCTCGCCGCGGTGCTGCCCGCGGGCAAGCGGGCGATCACCATTCCGGTCACCGAGACCGCGGGCCTGAACGGCCTGGCGCTGCCCGGGGACCGGGTGGACCTGATCCTGACCTACACCGTCGAGGCCAAGAAGGACGACGGCGGCGAGGACAATGCCGGCTCGAAGCCGCGCGACATCCATGCGAGCGAGACCGTCGCCCGCAACATCCGCCTCCTCGCGCTCGACAACCGCGTGAACGCCGAGCACAAGGACGACAAGGGCAAGATCGTCCCGGCGCCGGCGCCGTCGAGCGCGACGCTCGAGGTGACGCCGCGCCAGGCGGAGCGGGTCACCCTCGCGACGACGCTCGGGAACCTCGCGCTCGCCTTGAACTCGGTCCGCGACGGCGGCGACAGGGACGAGGGCGTCCGGCCGTCGCCGGTGGCGCCGGTCGGGCTCGCCCGGCCGAGCCTCGGCCGCAGCGCCGCCGCCCAGGGCCTCGACATGACGCTCGACTCCGACGTGACCTCGCTGCTCCGGCTCGAGGTGCAGAAGGCCGTGCCCGAGCAGGTGGCGCGCATCCAGGTGGTGCGCGGCCGCGGCAACGGCCTCGCCGAGACCCGGCCGCTCAGGCGCGACGCCGGCGACGACACCGAGCCTCCGGCCGACCCAGAAGGGGAATGATCCGAATGACCCCACAGCGTTTCCTCGCCGCCCTGCTGCTCTCGGCCGCGGCGATCGTCCCGGCGGCGCCGGCGGGCCTCGCCCAGAGCTTCGAGCTCGTGGCGCCGGCGGCCGAGAGGTCGGTCGACCTCGTGGTCGGCACCGGCCAGCTCATCCGCGTCGAGCAGGAGTTCTCGAGCCTGTTCGTGGCCAATCCCGAGGTCGCCGACATCGAGGTGAAGTCGCCGCGGCTCATGTACCTGACCGGGGTCGGCGTCGGGGAGACGACGCTCTTCGCGGTGGACGAGGGCGACAACGTGCTGATGTCGACGCGCATCCGCGTCACCCACAACCTCGAGGCGCTGCGCTCGGGGATCGCCAGGGTGGCGCCGGGGCAGAAGGTGAGCGTCGCGACGGTCGACCAGAGCCTCGTCCTGACCGGCACGGTCGGGACGGCGGACGAGGCGACGAACGTCGTCCAGGTGGCGAGCCAGTTCGTCGACGATCCCGCGCGGGTGGTGAACCGGATGACGGTGGCGGCGCCGAACCAGGTCAACCTCGCGGTCAGGATCGCCGAAGTGGCGCGCAACGTCGACCGCCAGCTCGGGATCAGGTGGAGCGCGTCGAGCGGCTTCGGCAACGGCGGGCGCATCGGGGTGATCGGCGGCGGCGGCACCACCGGCGACGGCAGCTACTCGGTCGGCGTCGGGCTGACGCGCGGGTCGTTCTCGATCGACGTGCTGCTCCAGGCGCTGTCGGAGGAGGGGCTCGTCACCATCATGGCCGAGCCCAACCTGACGGCGCGCTCGGGCGAGCCGGCGCGGTTCCTCGCCGGTGGCGAGTATCCCTACGCCGTGGTCAACGACGACCAGAATACGATCCAGTTCAAGGACTTCGGCATCGGTCTTTCGTTCACGCCGACGGTGATGAGCAACAACCAGATCAGCCTCAAGGTCGCGACCGAGGTCAGCGAGCTCGACTTCGCCAAGAGCGCGACGATGCCCTCGCTCAACACCCGCCGGGCGGAGACGACGGTCGACCTCGCCAGCGGGCAGAGCTTCGCCATCGCCGGGCTCATGCAGAACTCGTCGTCGCAGAGCATCGCGCGGATGCCGGGGATGGGCAGCGTGCCGGTGCTCGGGGCGCTCTTCCGCTCCAACGCCTTCAAGCGCGGGCAGAGCGAGCTCGTCATCATCGTCACCCCGGTCGTCGTCAAGCCGACGACGGGGCGGCAGGTCGCGGCGCCGACCGACCGGTTCGTGCCGCCGAACGACTTCGAGCGCATCCTCATGGGGCGCTTCCAGGGCTCGCCGAAGGCGGCGCAGGTGAAGAACCGCCTCGGCAACCGCCGGCTGATCGGCCCGTCCGGCTTCGTGTTCGAGTGAGGGGGGCGATGACCATGCGTACTCTCGCGATCCCGGCCGCCCTCGCCCTCGCCGCCCTCGCCCTCGCCGGCTGCGAGGCGATGCCGGTCGGACCGATGGAGCGGGCGACGACCGTCGCCTCGCGGGCGGCGGGGCCGTACACGCTCTACTTCACCCCCGAGAGCCCGGCGCTGGCGCCGGGGGAGACCGGGCGGCTGTCGTCCTATCTCGCGACGCTGCGGGTCGGGGCGGACGAGGACATCCTGCTCGAGGTCGGCAATTCCGGCTCGGCGGTGCTCGACGCGCGGCGCCTGCAGACGCTCGAGCGCACCTTCGCGGGCAGCAAAGCACGGGTGCGGGTGATCGTGCCGCACCGCCAGCCGGAACCCGGGCTCTCCAACGCGGTGCGGCTGACGGTGGTCGACTACGGCCTCCTCGTCGTCGAATGCCCGGGCCAGGCGCTCGTCGGCGAGCTGACGACGCCGCTGCCGCCGATCGGCTGCGCCAACGCGGTCAACCGGGCGACGATGGCGGCGAACAAGCGCGACGTGGTGGCGCCGGCGGGAACGCTCGCGCCGTCGGATGCCGGCGTCGATGCGGCCGCGGTGAAGCGCTATCGCGACGGCAAGGTCATCACCCTGCCGATCGGCGTGGTCGGGGGCTGAGGATGGCACAGGCGGCTTCGGCCCAGCAGGGCGGCATGGTCTTCGACGCGGAGGACGACGAGCGCGAGCCGTTCGCGGCCTACCTCAACGACGACGCGAGCCAGGCGGCGGCGCAGGCGGTGGCGAGCCAGCGCGGCTGGTCGACGGGCAACATCCGGCGCGGCGGCCTGAGCGCGGCGCGGCGGCTCCTCGGGGTCGCGCCCCCTGCCCGCTTCATGATCGTCGACATCGAGAACGAGCCGATCGAGGAGGTCGAGGCCGGGCTGACCGAGCTGACCCGGCTCGGCTCGGCGGTGATGGTGCTCGGCGCGGTCAACGACGTGAACTACTTCCGCCGGATCATGCGGACCGGCGCCCGCGACTACCTGATGAAGCCGGTCGACGCCGACCAGCTCGGCGAGATCTTCGTGCGGCTCGAGCAGCCGGGCGACGGGCTGTCGCCGCGGGGCCGCGTCGTCGGGGTGATCGGGGCGCGCGGCGGCGTCGGGGTGACGACGGTCGCGATCAACACCGCCTTCATCATGGCCGAGAAGCTCAACCGGCGGACGGCGCTCGTCGACATGGACATCTATGCCGGCAACATCGCCCTGGCGCTCGACATCGACCCGACGCGGGGGCTGCGCGAGGCGCTCGACGATCCCGAGCGGGTGGACGAGACCTTCCTCCAGAACGCGATGGCGAAGTTCGGCAAGAGCCTCCACGTCCTCGCCACCGAGGAGGCCTTCGACGACACCGTGCGGCTGACCGACGACAAGGTGCTGATGCTCGCCGACACCATCCGCAACAACTTCGACATGGCGGTGATGGACCTGCCCCGGCACTTCGTCATGCGCGAGCCGGCGCTGTTCACGCGCTTCGACGACATCGTCATCGTCGGCGAGCTGACGTTGCAGTCGCTGCGCGACGTCAACCGGCTGATGAAGCTGATGCAGGTCAGGAACCGGCAGGCGAAGATCCACGCGATCGCCAACCAGGCGGTGGCCAAGCCCGACGTGACGGTGAAGGAGTTCGAGGCGGGGATGGAGGGCAAGCTGCGCTGCGTCTTCGCCCACGACCCGAAGGTGATGTCCCGCTCGGCGCTGAAGGGCCAGCCGCTGGCGGTCTCCGAGCCCAAGCACAAGGTCGTCGCCGACCTGCACCGGCTCTGCATCGAGCTCGCCGGCGTGCCGGAGGAGGCGAAGGCCGGGGGCGGGTTCTTCCGGCGGCGGGCGAAGAGGACGTAGCGGGCGATGGACGACGGGCTCGACCACGCGCGGCTGACCGCGGCGCACGACCAGGTTTCGATGCTGCGCGCGGCGGCGACGGAGCGGCTGCGCCAGCGGCTCGGGGCGGAGGGGCTCGCCACGGCGTCGCCGCTCGCCCTCGCCGAGGGCGCGAACGAGGTGCTCGACGCGCTCGTCGCCGGTGCCGAGGCGAAGCCGACGCTGGTCGAGCAGCGCCAGATCCTCCGCGACATCGTCGAGGCGCTGAAGGCCGAGCGCGCGGCGGCGGCGCCCGCGGTCGTGGCGGCGGAGCCGGTCGCCGATCCCCTCCACGACCCCCTCGCCGAGGGGAGCGCCAGGGCGGCGCCCGAGCAGCGCAACCGGCGCGAGCTCCAGGTGAAGGCCCAGGTGATGCCGCTCCTCATGCAGCGCATCGACATCTCGGTCGCCTCGGCGCTCGGGCCGGAGGAGCTGCGCACCCAGATCGCCGAGATCGTCGAGGAGATCATCGTCGACCTGAAGATCCAGCTGAACGCCAGCGAGCTCCGCGCCATCGTGCGGCTGCTCGTCGACGACATGGTCGGGCTCGGGCCGCTCGAGCCGCTGCTCGCCGAGGAGGCGGTCACCGACATCATGGTCAACGGGCCGCACCAGGTCTACGTCGAGCGCAAGGGCAAGCTCGAGCTGACCGAGGTGCAGTTCCGCGACGACGCCCACGTCATGCACGTCGCCACCCGCATCGTCACCGAGGTCGGGCGGCGGGTCGACGAGTCGACGCCGCTCGTCGACGCGCGGCTGAAGGACGGGAGCCGGGTCAACATCATCATCCCGCCGCTCGCCATCGACGGGCCGACGATCGCCATCCGCAAGTTCTCCAAGAAGGAGATCACCCTCGACGTGATGGCGCGGCAGGGCAACGTCTCGCCCGACATGGCGACGGTGCTGAAGATCGCCGGGCGCTGCCGGCTCAACATCCTGATCTCGGGCGGCACCGG
>CAZEGY010000031.1:0-16264 GCA_964511815.1 uncultured Rhodovulum sp. | reverse complement strand
CCGAGGGGATGGACATCATCGACTTCGGCATGGGCAACCCCGACATGGACACGCCGCGCCACATCGTCGACAAGCTCGTCGAGACGGTGCAGAAGCCGCGGACCCACCGCTATTCGGCGTCGAAGGGCATCCCCGGGCTGCGGCGGGCGCAGGCGGGGTACTACGCCCGGCGCTTCGGGGTGAAGCTCGACCCCGAGACCGAGGTGATCGCGACCCTCGGCTCCAAGGAGGGGCTCGCCAACCTCGCGATGGCGATCACCGCGCCCGGCGACGTGATGCTGGTGCCGAACCCGTCCTATCCGATCCACCCGTACGGCTTCATGATCGCCGGGGGGACGCTGCGCCACGTGCCGGCGCTGCACGAGGGGCGGTTCGATGCCGAGGCGTACCTGCGGGCGCTCGAGCGGGCGGTGCGGCATTCGGTGCCGAAGCCGGTGGCGGTGGTGGTGTCGTTCCCGTCGAACCCGACGGCGCAGGTCTGCGACCGCGACTTCTACCGCGACCTGATCGCCTTCGCCAAGAAGCATCACCTGTGGGTGCTGAGCGATCTCGCCTACGCCGAGATCTATTTCGACGAGACCCCGCCGCCGTCGATCCTCGAGACCGCGGGGGCGAAGGACGTGGCGGTCGAGTTCACCTCGCTCTCCAAGACCTACGCGATGCCCGGGTGGCGGATGGGCTTCGCCGTCGGCAACGCCCGCCTCGTCGACGCGCTGACCCGGATCAAGAGCTACCTCGACTATGGCGCCTTCACCCCGGTGCAGGTGGCGGCGGCGGCGGCGCTCAACGGGCCGCAGGAGTGCGTGGCCGAGATCCGGGCGATCTACAAGCAGCGCCGCGACGTGCTCATCGACGCGATGGGGCGGGCCGGCTGGAGCATTCCGACGCCGCCGGCGACGATGTTCGCGTGGGCGCCGGTGCCGGAGGCGTTCGCGGCCATCGGCTCGATGGGGTTCTCGAAGATCCTCCTGCGCGAGGCCGAGGTCGCGGTCGCGCCCGGCGTCGGCTTCGGCGAGTACGGCGAGGGGTACGTGCGCCTCGGGCTCGTCGAGAACGAGCAGCGCATCCGCCAGGCGGCGCGCGGGGTGCGCAAGGTGCTCCAGAACGCCGACGCGCTCCTCGACCGCTATCGGGCGGAGGCGGAGGAGCCGGTCGGCTGACAGCGGCAAAGCGACGGCGGCAGGTGACAGCGGCAGGGGTACAGACCGCAACCCTATGGTTGCGCATCTGGCGCGTCGATCAGCCGGCAGGCGGTGGCCAGGCACCTCCGGGTGCTCGCCGACGCGGGCGTCGTCGGCAGCGCCCGCGCCGGGCGGGAGACCCGCTTCGCGCTCGAGCCCGCCCGGCTCGCGGCGGCGCGGGCGTATCTCGACGTCGTGGCGCGGCAGTGGGCCGCCGCACTCGCCCGGCTCAAGGCGCACGTCGAGGGCCGAGGGGGAGGCCGAGGGGAGCCCGGGGTGCGGTCCCTTGCGAGGCGGCCGGGGCTCGGCTAGGCAACGGGCCGGAACAGCCCCGGGAGACCTCGATGACCGCGCCCCTTCGCATCGGCCTCGCCGGCCTCGGCACCGTCGGGACGGGGGTCGTCAAGATCCTCCAGGCGCACGGGGCGACGATCGCCGCCCGCGCCGGGCGGCCGGTCGAGATCGTGGCGATCTCGGCGCGGTCGCGGACGCGCGCGCGCGGGGTCGATGTCTCGGCCTACGCCTGGGAGGACGATCCGGTGGCGCTCGCCCGGCGGGCGGACGTCGACCTCGTCGTCGAGGCGATGGGCGGCGAGGACGGCCCGGCGAAGGCGACGGCGGAGGTGGCGCTCGGCGGCGGCAAGCATCTCGTCACCGCCAACAAGGCGCTGCTCGCCCGGCACGGGCAGGCGCTCGCCGAGCTCGCCGAGGCGCAGGGCGTGGCGCTGCGCTTCGAGGCGGCGGTGGCGGGGGGGATCCCGGTCGTCAAGGCGCTGACCGAGGGGCTGGCGGGCAACGCGATCACCCGGGTGATGGGGGTGATGAACGGGACCTGCAACTACATCCTGACGCGGATGGAGGCCGAGGACGCGCCCTACGAGACCGTGCTCGAGGAGGCCAAGCGCCTCGGCTACGCCGAGGCCGACCCGAGCTTCGACGTCGGCGGCATCGACGCGGCGCAGAAGCTCGCGCTCTTGGTGGCGACGGCCTTCGGGACGCGGGTCGACTTCGACGCGATCACCGTCGAGGGCATCGAGCGGGTGAGCCTCGCCGACATCGAGCACGCGGCCGAGCTCGGCTACCGGATCAAGCTCCTCGGGGTGGCGCGGGCGGAGCGGGGCGGGATCGAGGCGCGGATGCAGCCGTGCCTGGTGCCGGCGGGCTCGCCGATCGGGCAGCTCGACGGCGTGACCAACATGGTGGTGCTCGAGGGCGACTTCGTGCAGCGCATCGTCATGTCGGGGCCGGGGGCGGGCGAGGGACCGACGGCATCGGCGATCGTCGGGGACGTGATCGACGTGGCGCGGGGGATGGTGATCCCGCCGTTCGGGCGGCCGGCGCGGACGCTCGCCGCGGCGGAGCGGGCGGCGGAGGGGGCGGCGGCGCCCTATTACCTGCGCTTCCTCGTCGCCGACGCGCCGGGGGTGCTCGCCCGGGTCGCCGCGGCGCTCGGCGAGGCCGGGATCTCGATCAACCGCATGCGGCAGGTCGAGCACGAGGGCAGCGAGGCGCCGATCCTGATCGTCACCCATGCCGCCGAGCGGCCGGCGCTCGACCGGGCGCTCGCCGTCATCGCCGGGCTCGACGTCTGCCGGGCCGAGCCGGTGGCGATCCGCATCGAGGAGATCTGAGGCGATGGGCGTCGCCATCCGGGCGGCGACCGGCGCGGACCTCCCGGCGATCGCGGCGATCTACGCCCATCACGTCCTGACCGGCATCGCCACCTTCGAGGAGGTGCCGCCGGACGCCGCCGAGATGGCCCGGCGCCACGCCGCGATCGCCGGGCGGGGCCTGCCCTACCTCGTCGCGGAGGAGGGGGGCCGGGTGCTCGGCTATGCCTACGCCGGCCCGTACCGCGAGCGCAGCGCCTACCGCTTCACCGTCGAGGACTCGGTCTACCTCGACCCGCTCGCGGTCCGGCGCGGCATCGGGCGGGCGCTGGTCGCGCGGCTGATCGCCGACAGCACGGCGTGGGGCGCGCGGCAGATGCTCGCGGTGATCGGCGACAGCGGCAACGCCGGATCGGTCGGGCTGCACGCCCGCCTCGGCTTTCGCCACGTCGGGACGCAGCGGGCGGTCGGCTTCAAGCTCGGGCGCTGGGTCGACACGGTGACGATGCAGCTCGCCCTCGGGGAGGGGAGCGCGACGACGCCGGCGTGAGGCGGCGGGCGGGCACGCCGTCAGTACGTCGCCCGGCCTCCCGAGAGGTCGAAGACGGCGCCGGTGTTGAAGGTGCAGCTCGCCGAGCACAGCCACAGGGTCAGCGCCGCGACCTCGTCGACGCTGCCGAGGCGCTGCATCGGGCTCTTGGCGATCATGGTCGCGACGTGGTCCGGCTGCATCTGGTCGAGGAGCGCGGTCTCGATCGCCGCCGGGGCGATGGCGTTGACCAGCACGCCGGTCCGGGCGAGTTCCTTCCCCTGCGCCTTGGTGAGGGCGATGACGCCGGCCTTCGAGGCGCTGTAGCCCGCCGAGTTCGGGGTGCCCTCCTTGCCGGCGAGGGAGGCGACGTTGACGATGCGGCCCCAGCCGCGCGGCACCATCACCGCCGCCACCGCCTTGCTGACCAGGTAGGTGCCGGTGAGGTTGACGTCGAGGATCCGGCGCCACTGATCCTCGGGGAGCTCGGCGACGGGAAGCGTCGGGCCGGAGAAGCCGGCGTTGTTGACGAGGATGTCGATGCGGTCGTGCCGGCGCCGGGTCTCGGCGACCGCCTCGGCGACGGCGCGGCCGTCTCCGACGTCGCAGCGGATCCCGGCGGGGCCCGGGGACAGGTCCCACACGCAGAGCTCGGCGCCGGCGTCGCGCAGCGCCGCCGCGATCGCCGCGCCGATGCCGGTGGCGCCGCCGGTCACGACGGCGACGCGGCCGGAGAGGTCGTAGCGCGCCTGCCCGGCGTGCGGGATGTCGACGCCGTCGGTCATCTCTCTACCTCCCCTGTCCCCGGGTGTCGGCCGACGTCAGCACTCCTCGCCGAAGCGGTCGCCGACGAGCGTGCGCAGCGCGGCGGCGAGGGCCTCGGCCTCGGTGCCCTCGACGGTGACGTCGATCGAGCTGCCGCGGCCGGCGGCGAGCATGAGGAGGCCCATGATCGAGTCGCCCGAGACCTCCATGCCGTCGCGGCGGACGGTCGCCCGGGCGTCGAAGCGCTCGACGGTCTCGACGAACTTCGCCGACGCCCGCGCGTGCAGGCCCCGCTCGTTGATGATGTCGAGGGAGAAGTTCACGCGGCGGCCCGTCCCCGAAGCTGCGGTCAGACGGCTGCGGACGCCTCCGTGACGCCGAGCCCGTCCACGCAGTTGATGTACTTGCGCCCGGCGGTCAAGGCGCAAGCGACGGCCTCGTTCATCGGCTTGTGCCGGGCCTTCGCGAGCTTGATGAGGAGGGGGAGGTTGGCGCCGCAGAGCACGCGGCTGTTCGGGACCTTCTTCGAGGCGGTCATCGCGAGGTTCGAGGGGGTCGAGCCGTACATGTCGGTGACGACGACGACGCCCTCGCCCTGGTTGACCGACCGTACCGCGGCGTCGACCTCGGCCTGTTTCGACCGACAGCTGTCGTCGGCGTCGATCGCCACGGCGGCGGTGCCGGGATGCTTGCCGACGACGTGTTCCATCGCGAGCAGATATTCGCGGGCGAGGCCGCCGTGCGCGACGATGACGATTCCGATCAAGACGAACCCACCCCAGTCCCCGAGGCGGCCTCACTCGCGGTCCGCTCCAGGTCACGGTGTCGAATAGACACCTGCCACCCTGCGGCTGCAAGCGATTCCGCCAGCGCCTCTGCCAGCATCACGGAGCGGTGCTTGCCCCCCGTGCAGCCGAGGCCGATGCCGAAATAGCTCTTCCCCTCGGCGCGGTAGCGCGGGAGGAGGAAAGTCAGGAGGTCGACGAGGCGATCGTAGAACGGCCGGAACGCCGGATCGGCCTCCACGAACGCCCGCACGTCGGGATCGCGCCCGTCGTGGGGGCGCAGGTCGATATCCCAATACGGGTTCCGCAGGAAGCGGACGTCGATCACCATGTCGATACCGCGCGGCACGCCGCGCTTGTAGGAGAAGGACTGCACCGTGACCGCGAGCCGGTCGCGGGGCTCCTCGCTGCCGAACTGGCGGCGCATCTCGGCGCCGAGGTCGTGCGGGGTCATCGCCCGGGTGTCGATCAGCACGTCGGCGCGGGCGCGGACCGGCGCGAGGAGCGCGACCTCGCGCTCGATGCCGACGAGCGGGCTCTCCTTCGGGCTGAGCGGATGGCGGCGGCGGGTCTCGCTGTAGCGGCGGAGGAGCGTCGTCGCGTCGCAGTCGAGGTAGACGAGAACCGGCGCGCGTCCCGCCGCCGCCTCGACCTCGAGCAGGGCGCGGAGCAGCGCCTCGATCGAGAACTCGCGGTTGCGGGGGTCGATGCCGATGACCACCGGCCGCTCGACCGGGCCGCCGGAGAAGAGCCGCGGCAGGAAGCTGAGGGGGAGGTTGTCGATCGCCTCGAAGCCGATGTCCTCGAGCGCCCGGATGGCCGTCGTCCGCCCGGACCCGGCCGGTCCGCTCATGATGACGATGTGGCGTCCCGCCTCGGGACCTGGACTTCCTGCCTCGTACACTCGAAGTACCTCGTGCCTAACAGCCCGTCCGTGCTTGCCTCAGTCGGGAAAGGCGCGGCCGTTCTGCACGAAAATGGTCAACGCACGATCAAGATTTGATATACCCTTCCCGAAAATCAACTCGACGCGGACTCCGAGGAAGGCGATTGTCCCGGCGTGTGGCATTCGTGCCGAGGGTGGGCGGTCGAGATCGACGGCGACGGTCACCACCGCCTCGGGTGCGGCGGGGAGCGGGAGGATGCCGATCCCGCGGGCCTCGACGAGCCCGGCGGTCGCCTGCGGCGGGCGGGCGACGAGGGCGCGGCCCTTGCGGACGAGGGCGACGCGGTCGTCGGCGACGAGATCGGCGCCGCGCCCGGTCAGCGCGAGGGCGAGGGCCGACTTGCCGCTGCCCGAGTCGCCGAGAATCAGTATCGCCCGTCCGGAGAGGGCGACGGCGCTGGCGTGGACGACGATCGCGGCGGCTGAATCCTTCACCACGGCCCTGTTTCCCTTCGGTGCGGACCGAACGCAACCGAAACCCGAACCCAACAATCCGGCACATCCGGGCGCGGATTTTCGCGGCCGGCGCCGGCGTTCACCCTATCTCGGCGCAGAAACCCGGGCCGTCCATGTTATAGATCGTGAGCCGCGGCTGTTGCAGTGCGAAAGCAACGATGCCGCCTGTCAGGGGTTGGTCTGACGGGGCGCGAGAGGCCCGCAGGCCAGGGAAAGGTGAGTGGCGAATGACGACGGTGTTCAAGGTGCAGGACCGGGTCAACCCGAAGATGACGCTCGAGGCGAGCGGCTTTCCGGGGGTGGGCCGGGTACACTACAACCTGCTCGAGCCCGCGCTCATGCAGGCCGCGGTCGCGCGCGGCGAGGGCGAGCTCGGGATCGGCGGCGCCTTCCTCGTCTCGACCGGCCGCCACACCGGCCGCAGCCCCAAGGACAAGTTCGTCGTCCGCGAGCCCTCGGTCGAGGGGGCGATCTGGTGGGAGAACAACCCCCCGATGGCGCCCGAGCACTTCGAGGCGCTGCTCGCCGACATGCAGGCCCACGTGACGGGGGGCGAGCTCTTCGTCGAGGACCTCTACGCCGGGGCCGACCCCGACTTCCGGCTGAACGTGCGGGTCATCACCGAGCTCGCCTGGCACGGGCTCTTCATCCGCCACCTGCTGCGGCGGCCGGAGCGGGAGGAGCTCGCCGACTTCGAGCCCGGCTTCACCATCCTCAACTGCCCGAGCTTCCAGGCCGATCCGGCGCGGCACGGCTGCCGCTCGGAGACGGTGATCGCGATCTCCTTCGAGCGCAAGCTCATCCTGATCGGCGGCACCGCCTACGCCGGCGAGAACAAGAAGGGCGTGTTCACCGTCCTGAACTACCTGCTGCCCGAGCGCGGCGTGATGCCGATGCACTGCTCGGCCAACCACGCCCGCGGCGACGACAGCGACGTCGCGGTGTTCTTCGGCCTCTCCGGCACCGGCAAGACCACGCTTTCGGCCGATCCCGAGCGCATCCTGATCGGCGACGACGAGCACGGCTGGTCGGACAACGGCGTCTTCAACTTCGAGGGCGGCTGCTACGCCAAGACGATCAACCTCTCGCCGAAGGCCGAGCCCGAGATCTACAAGACGACCTCGATGTTCGGGACCGTGGTCGAGAACATGGTCTACGATCCCCAGACCCGCGTCCTCGACTTCGCCGACGACAGCCTGACGGCGAACACCCGCTGCGCCTATCCGCTGGAGGCGATCTCGAACGCGAGTGCGGTCGCCCGCGGCGGCCAGCCGAAGAACATCGTCATGCTGACCTGCGACGCCTTCGGGGTGCTGCCGCCGATCGCGCGGCTGACGCCCGAGCAGGCGATGTACCACTTCCTCTCGGGCTTCACCTCCAAGGTCGCGGGCACCGAGCGCGGGGTCACCGAGCCGACGCCGACGTTCTCGACCTGCTTCGGCGCGCCGTTCATGCCGCGCCGGCCCGAGAGCTACGGCGCGCTCCTCGGCGACCGCATCGCCCGGGCCGAGGTGTCGTGCTGGCTCGTCAACACCGGCTGGACCGGCGGCGCCTACGGCGAGGGCTCACGGATGCCGATCGCGGCGACGCGCGCGCTCCTGACCGCGGCGCTGAGCGGCGCCCTCGCCGGGGCGAAGTTCCGCAAGGATCCGGTCTTCGGCTTCGAGGTGCCGGTCGACGTGCCCGGGGTCGACGCGAAGCTCCTCGACCCGCGCGTGACCTGGGCCGATCCGGCCGCCTACGACGCGCAGGCGAAGAAGCTCGCGGGGATGTTCGCCGAGAACTTCGCCCAGTACGAGGATCACGTCTCCGACGCGGTGAAGGCGGTCGCCATCCGCGCCTGATCCCGGGCCGCATCTCCGGCCTGATCCCGCGCCGCGACGATCCGGTTCCGCCCCTGCGCCTTCGCGGCGTAGAGGGCGGCGTCGGCGCGCGACAGGAGCTCGGAAAGGGCCGGCGCCGCCTCTCCGGGGGCCAGCGCGAGGAGCCCGCCGCTGATCGAGACCGGAAGCGCGCCGCCGCCGGCGATCGCGACGGGCGTGCGGGCGACCGCGCTGCGCAGGCGTTCGGCGATGGCGCCGGCGCCGCCGGCCGGCACGTCGGCGAAGACGGCGAGGAACTCCTCGCCGCCGATGCGCCCGAGGAGGTCGCCGCCGCGGCAGCGCCCGGCCATCCGCGCCGCCACCTCCTTCAGCACCGCGTCGCCGACGGCGTGGCCGTAGCCGTCGTTGATCGCCTTGAAGCGGTCGATGTCGACCATGACGAGCGCGATCCCCCGCCCGGCGGCGGCGGCGCGCTCGACGAGGGCGGCGGTGCGGGCGAGCATCGCCGAGCGGGCGAGGACGCCGGTCAGGGCGTCGAAGCTCGCCCGGCGCTCGAGGTCGTTGCAGGTGTCGGCGAGCGCCTCGCTCAGCCGGGCGATCTGGGCGGCGGAGCGGCGGAGCTCGATCTCGTCCATGACGATCGCCGCGAGCGTCCCGAGCAGGCGGAGCTCGCGGGGGGTGACGCTGCGCGGGCGGCGGTCCATGCACGACAGCGTGCCGAGGCGGTGGCCGTCGTGGGTGCGGAGCGGCACGCCGACGTAGAACCCGATCCGCGGCGCGCCGGTGACGAGCGGGTGCTCGTGGGTGCGCAGGTCGGCGGCGGCGTTCTCGACGACGTAGGGCCCGTCGCGGGCGACCGCCGCGCCGCAGAGGCCGGGCAGGCGGGCGATCTCGCGGTGGCCGAGGTCTCCGTGGACGGACTTGTACCAGACCCGGGCGGTGTCGACGAGGCTGACGACCGACCACGGCACCTCGAGCAGCTCGGCGGCGAGGGCGGTGACGCGGTCGAAGGCGCCCTCGGGCGGCGTGTCGAGGATGGCGTAGCGGCGCAGCGCGTTCAGCCGCTCGAATTCGCTGTCAGCACTCGGACCCACGACGCTCCCCCGTTCGCCGTTCCAATGGGGGACGTTAAGGTGGCGAGCGTTAACGCTTCGCCAATGGCCCGGCGGCGATCCGCGCCGGGTTTTAGCGAAAGGGTTCAGAAGACGGCGCGCCGCAGGAGGTTGAGCCCGGTCAGGACGAGGACGGCGAGAGTCGCGGTGCGGAAGCGGTCCTGGTCGAGCCGGTCGTGGATGCGGTAGCCGACGGCCATCGCCGCCATCGTCGGCAGCACCAGCCACGCCGACACCGGCAGGGTGGTGGCGTTCAGGACGCCGGCGTGGAGATAGGCGAAGAGCAGCACGATCGCCCCGAGCAGGAACGAGAGGCTCTGGGCGCGGATCATCGCGGCCTTGGGCGTGCCGGCGGCGATGAGATACATGAGCAGCGGCGGTCCCCAGACCCCCGAGAGGCCGCCGAAGAAGCCGCCGACGACCGAGACCGCGGTCTCGACCGCCCGGCGGTGGTCGGGCCGGAAGCGGAGGCGCCAGCCGGCGAGCTGGGTCACCCCGAAGGTGAACACCGCCGCCCCGAGGATGCCGAAGAGCAGGCGGTCGGGCAGCGCGACGACGAGCCGGGCCGAGAGCGCGATCATCACCATGAGCACGAGGTTCATCCACCAGAACTCGCGCATGGTCGCGAGCGCCGGACCGATGCCCTGGCGCAGGGCCTGCGAGGTGTTGGAGACCAGCGTCGGCACGACGAGGAGCGCGACCGCGACCTCGTAGGGCAGGAACGAGCCGGTGACGCTGACCGCGACCATCGGCAGCGCGAAGCCGACGACGCCCTTGGCGAAGCCGCCGGCCGCGAAGGCCAGCGCCGCTCCCGCCACCGCGGCGGCGCCGTGGGCGGCGAGGAAGGCGTCGAGGCCGAGCATGGCGCCCCTCTTGGCAGCCGAAGCTGGCGCCCGCAATGCTAATAATCTTCCGTGATCGAGCGCCGATCGGAATGAAAGTTGCGCGCCGTGGTTGACCCCCGCCGGCTTTCCGCCTAGCCTCTGCGCAACCGCAGCACGCGCGATTCTGCACTGCACAACGAGGAGTCCCGATGACCGAAGCCGCCGTCGCGATGCCGCACGAAACGCCGCTCCTTCCCGATCTCCTCCCGCTCTGCGAGGCGGCGGCCGGCGACGCCCGGGCGCTGGTCGACGCCGCCCGCGCGGCGGTCGCGGCGCGGGTGACGCGCGGCGGCCGGGTCTCGGGCGCGGCGCTCGAGGCCGAGCAGGCGGCGGCGCACGGGCTCGCGTGGATGGCGACCTACGCCGAGGCGCTGAAGGAGATGGCCGGCTGGGCCCGCGGCCTCGACGCGACGGGGGCCTTCGGCGAGATCGAGGCGCTGATCCTCCAGATCGCCTTCGGCGAGTACCTCGCCCAGCTGGCCGGCGGCATCCCGATGTCGCAGGTCGAGATCGTCCGCCCCGCCGACGTCGGCGTCACCGCCGACGCGCTGCAGACGGCCGCGGTCGCGACGCTCGTCGCCGGCGGCAACACCGACGCGGCGCGGGCGCGGCTCGTCGCGCTGATGCTCGCCGCCGAGGGGAGCGCGAGCTTCGGGGCCACCGGGCTCGGCGAGGACGACGAGATGGTCCGCGACCAGTTCCGCCGCTTCGCCGACGAGAAGGTGGTGCCCTTCGCCCACGACTGGCACCTGAAGGACGAGCTCATCCCCCTCGCGATCATCGAGGAGATGGGCGCGCTCGGGGTCTTCGGGCTGACCATCCCCGAGGAGTACGGCGGCGCCGGCATGTCGAAGACGGCGATGTGCGTCGTCTCCGAGGAGCTGTCACGCGGCTACATCGGCGTCGGCTCGCTCGGGACGCGCTCGGAGATCGCCGCCGAGCTCATCCTCGGCGGCGGCACCGCGGCGCAGAAGGAGGCGTGGCTGCCGAGGATCGCCAGCGCCGAGGTGCTGCCGACGGCGGTCTTCACCGAGCCCAACACCGGCTCCGACCTCGGCGCCTTGCGCACCCGCGCCGTGCGCGAGGGCGACGCCTGGGTCGTCACCGGCAACAAGACGTGGATCACCCACGCCGCCCGCGCCGACGTGATGACCATGCTCGTCCGCACCGATCCCGGCACCAGCGACTATTCCGGCCTCTCGATGCTGATCGCGCCGAAGCCGCGCGGCACCGAGGGCGACCCGTTCCCGGCCGAGGGCATGACCGGCGGCGAGATCGAGGTGCTCGGCTATCGCGGGATGAAGGAGTACGAGCTCGGCTTCGACGGCTTCCGCGTGCCGGCGGAGAACCTGCTCGGCGGGGTCGAGGGGCAGGGGTTCAAGCAGCTCATGCGCACCTTCGAGAGCGCCCGCATCCAGACCGCGGCGCGGGCGATCGGCGTCGCGCAATGCGCGCTCGAGCTCGGGATGCGCTACGCGCAGGACCGCAGGCAGTTCGGCAAGCCGCTCGTCGCCTTCCCGCGGGTCTACGGCAAGCTCGCGATGATGGCGGTCGAGATCATGGTCGCCCGCCAGCTCAGCTATTTCGCCGCCCGCGAGAAGGACGCCGGCCGGCGCTGCGACCTCGAGGCGGGGATGGCGAAGCTCCTCGCCGCCCGCATCGCCTGGGGATGCGCCGACAATGCCCTCCAGATCCACGGCGGCAACGGCTTCGCGCTCGAGTACCAGGTGAGCCGCGTGCTCTGCGACGCGCGCATCCTCTCGATCTTCGAGGGCGCCGCCGAGATCCAGGCGCAGGTGATCGCCCGCCGCCTGCTCGAGGGCCGGTCCGGCTGACCGCGGCCTTAACGCGGCCTTAACCCCCGGCGCGCTGACCTCGCCGTGATCGCCCGGTGTGCGCTCCGGGCGAGACGGCCGGGGTGAGTCGTGGTACCCTCGCGGCCAATCAACGAAAACGCCTGTCGAGGACCGAGCATGTTTCCGAGGTCGATCCCGTCGCTCGCGCTCGCCGCGACCCTCGTGTCGAGCGTGCCGCTCGCGGCCGAGCATCCCGCCCCGGCGGCGCCGCCGTCGCCTTCCCCGGTGTCGTCGCAGGCGCCCGCCACCGCCGAGGCGGGGGGCCCTATCGCCGAGGCGGGGGACGCGATCGCCGAGGCGGGCGACGCGATCGCCGACGAGCTCGCGCTCTGGACCCGGCTCCGCGACGGCGCCGGCACCTGGGCGGAGTACGGCGACTTCCTCGCCCGTCACCCCGACTGGCCGGGCCTCGCCGCCCTCCGCCGGGCCGCGGAGCGCCAGATGCCCGCGGGCCAGCCGCCGGAGACCGTCCTCGCCTTCTTCGACGGCCGGCTCCCCGAGACCGGCACCGGCTCGCTCCGCCTCGCCGCGGCGCTGGCCGCCGACGGGCGCGGGGCCGAGGCCGAGGCCGAGATCGTCCGGGCGTGGACGACGTTCTCGATGACCTCCGCCGAGCGCAAGGCGATGCTCGGCGGCTGGAAGCCCGTGCTCGCCGGGCACCACGAGGCGCGGATGGACATGCTCCTCTGGCGGGGGCTGACCAGCGAGGCCGAGGCGATGAAGGGCCTCGTCTCCCCCGACTGGCAGAAGCTCGCCGACGCCCGCATCCTGACCCGCCGCGACGCCGAGGGCCTCCAGTACGCGATCGACCAGGTGCCGCCGTCGCTCCGGAACGACCCGGGCCTCGCCTACGAGCGCTTCCTCTACCGGGTGAAGAAGGGCCGCTGGCAGGACGCCGAGGACTACCTCCTCGCCAACTCGCGCTCGGCCGCGGCCCTCGGCCGGCCGGAGATGTGGATGGAGCGCCGCGCCAACCTCGCGCGGCAGGCGCTCGAGGACGGCCAGGTCGCCGAGGCCTACGCGCTCGCGGCGCAGAGCTTCGGCACCAAGGGCGCCGACTACGCCGATGCAGAGTGGGTCGCGGGCTTCGTCGCCCTCACCCGCCTCGACGACCCGGAACAGGCTGTCGCGCACTTCCGCCGCTTCCGCGAGCTCGTGGCGAGTCCGATCAGCGTCGGGCGCGCCGGCTACTGGCTCGGGCGCGCCTGCGAGGCGGCGGGCGACGCCGCCTGCGCCGGGGCGGCCTACGCCGAGGGCGCGCGCTACCAGACGAGCTTCTACGGCCAGCTCGCCGCGGAGAAGGCGGGCATTCCCGCCGACCCGGCGCTCGCCGGCAGCCTCGCGCCGCCCGACTGGCGCGCCGAGCCGCACACCGGTTCCTCGCTCGTCGCGGCGGCGCGCTTCCTCCACGCCGCCGGCGACGACGTCCGCGCCGCGCAGTTCTTCCGCCAGGCCGCCGCCGGCCAGCCGCCGGCGGTGCGCGCGGCGGTCGCCCAGATGGCGATCGACCTCGGCCGCCCGGAGATCGGCATCCGCATCGGCAAGGACGCGGCCTCCGACGGCTTCGTCATCGCCGACCAGTACTATCCCCTCCACCCGGTCGCCAAGCGCGACTGGCGGGTGCCGACCGAGTTCGCGATGGCGATCGCCCGGCAGGAGTCCGAGCTCGACGCCACCGCCGCGAGCGGCGCCGGCGCCCGCGGGCTGATGCAGCTCATGCCCGCCACCGCCCGCGGCATGGCCGACGCCGTCGGCATCGAGTACCGCTCCGACCGCCTGACCGAGCCGCTCTACAACGCCCGCCTCGGCACCGAGTACCTCGCGCGGATGCTCGGCCGCTACGACGGCTCCTACGTCCTCGCCACCGCGGCCTACAACGCCGGTCCCGGCCGCGTCGACCAGTGGCTGAAGACCATCGGCGACCCGCGCGGCGGCGCGGTCGATCCGGTGATCTGGATCGAGTCGATCCCGTTCAGCGAGACGCGCAACTACGTCATGCGCGTGCTCGAGTCGCTCCACGTCTACCGCGCCCGCCTCCTCGGCCGGCCCGAGGCGCTGCGGCTCTTCGCCGACATCGGCGCCGGCACCCCGGTGCAGGTGTCGACGCGCAGCCTCGAGGGCGCCGCGGCCGAGGCCGCCGGGGTCGAGCCGGTCAGCCGGCCGGCCGAGCCCGCGTCAGCTGCGCCTCCCGGATGACGGTGTAGAGCCCGGCGGCGAGGATCAGCGCGGCGCCGGCGACGGTGAAGGCGTCGGGGCGCTCGTCGAAGAGCGTGGTGCCGAGGATCGAGACGAAGACGAGCTGGAAGTAGGCGAAGGGCTGCACCGTCCCCGCCTCGGCGACGTCGTAGACCTTGATGAGCAGGAAGTGCCCGGCGACGCTCGTCAGGCAGAGCAGCGCCATCCAGCTCCAGTCGACCCAGCCCTGCATCGGCGTCCACCAGAACGGCGCGACCGCGGTGATCGCCACGGCCCCGGCGACGCCCGTCCAGAAGAAGCTCGTCTCGGCGCTGTCGACGCGGGCGACGAGCCGGGTCAGCAGGCCGTAGAGCGCGAACATGAAGGCGCCGAGGAGGGGCACGAGCGCCACCGGGCTGAACACCTGGAACCCCGGCCGCAGGATGACGAGGACGCCGAGCAGGCCGACGCCGATCGCCGCCTTGCGCCGCCAGCCGACCTTCTCCCCGAGCACCGGGCCGGCGAGGGCGGCGATGATCAGCGGGCAGGTGGCGAAGATCGCGTGGCTCGGGATCAGGCCGAGGAGGACGAAGGAGACGACGGTGACGCAGATCTCGGCGACGAGCAGCGTGCCCCGGACGATCTGGAGGCCGAGCGCCCGGCTCCGCGCCACCCTGGCGATCCCGCCCGCGCGGGTCGCCGAGAGCACGACGACGAAGGCGGCGAAGAACCAGAAGCGGATCATGACGATGGTCATGACGCCGTAGTGGCCGCCGAGGTAGCGCGAGATGCCGTCCTGCGCCGCGAAGATCATCGTGGTCAGGATCATCAGCGCGATCCCGAGCCGCGGGCTGTTGCGCTGCGGGTGCGCCGGGACCTCGGTCGCGTCGGCGATGGTCAGGACAGGCCCTCCGCGGCGAAGAGGGCGCGGAGGTCGGCCTCGGGCCGGGCGCCGACGTGGGAGATGACCTCGCCCGCCGCGGTGTTGCCCATGCGCAGGCACGTCGTCCAGTCGCGCCCGGCGAGCATCCCGTGGAAGAAGCCCGCGGCGAAGAGGTCGCCGGCGCCGGTCGCGTCGACGACCGCGACCGGCTTCACCGGGGCGTGGAAGTGCTCGGCCCCGGTCAGGACGTGGGCGCCGCCGGCGCTGACCGTGCAGACCGCGATCGGGATCTCTCCCGCCGCCCGCGCCATCGCCGCGTCGAGGTCGTCGGTCAGGTAGAGCGACTTCAGCTCGTGCTCGTTGGCGACGAGCAGGTCGACGTCGGCGCGGATCATCCGCAGGAACTCGTCGCGGTGGCGCTCGACGCAGAAGGGGTCGGAGAGGGTGATCGCGACCTTGCCGCCGGCGCGCTTCGTCGCCCGCACCGCCTTCTCGAAGGCGGCGATCGAGTCGGGGCCGTCGTAGCGGTAGCCCTCGAGGAAGATCCACTCGGCTTGCGCCATCCCGGCCTCGTCGATGTCGTCGGGCGCGAGGAACTCCGAGACCCCGAGGTAGGTGTTCATCGACCGCTCGCCGTCGCCGGTGACGAGCACCATGCAGCGCCCGGTCTCGTGGGGGTGGTCGGTCGCGGCGAACGGCGTCGCGTAGGCCGCGCCCTGTGCCCGGAGGTCGTGGGCGAAGATCGCGCCGAGCTGGTCGTCCTTGACCTTGCCGACGTAGGCGGTGCGCGCCCCGAGCGCGGCGAGCCCGGCGATGGTGTTCGCCGCCGACCCGCCCGAGACCTCGCGCGCCGGTCCCATGTGGCCGTAGAGCTCGACGGCGCGGGTCCGGTCGATGAGCTGCATGATGCCCTTCTCGACGCCGTTCCCGGCGAGGAAGGCGTCGTCGGTGTGGGCGATCACGTCGACGAGGGCGTTGCCGATGCCGACGATCTGGAAGCGCTTCATCTTGTCTCCGGGGGTCCTTGTTGCGGCGCGCAACATGGCCGCTTTCGCGCGGGAGGGAAAGGGTCGCGATGCCGCGCTGCCGGGAGCGTCGATCGGGGCACCCGGAGCGAGGTCCGCGAGAGGGCGGCGATGCACCCGGAGGCCGCCCCTGCGCACGCGTGCGCAGGGGGTCAAGTAGTTGATATCGAACGATTGTCCCTCGCGCGTTAACCCTCTGGAAAGGTGCGAAACGGCCGCTCAGCCGGGCGGCGT
>CAZEGY010000030.1:0-16480 GCA_964511815.1 uncultured Rhodovulum sp. | reverse complement strand
CCGTCGAAGCCGCCGACCTTGACCTGCTCGAGCTTGCCCGCCTCCTTGAGCGCGGCGATGGCGCCGAGGGCCATCTCGTCGTTGCCGGAGATGACGCCGATGATGTCGGGGTTGGCCTGCAACATCGACTGCATCTTGTTGAAGCCCTGGGTGCGGTCCCAGTTGGCGACTTCCTGGGCCTTCTTGGTCAGGTCCGGGTACTGGGTCAGCACGGTCTCGAAGCCGTTCGAGCGGGTGGCGGCGTTGTTGTCGGCGGGGTTGCCGAAGAGCTCGACGTAGTTGCCGGTGTCGCCGACCGCCTCGACCCACGCCTGGGCGCCGAGGGCGGCTCCTTGCGCGTTGTTCGAGACGAGCTGCGCCTTGGCGAGGCCGTCCTGGTTGATCTCGGCGTTGACGAGGATCACCGGGATGCCGGCGTCGACGGCCTTCTTGACCGCGCCGATCGAGCCGTCGGCATTGGCCGGGTCGAGGATGATCGCCGCCGACTTGTTGGTGATCGCGGTGTCGATCAGCGTGCTCTCGGTGTTGGTGTCGCCCTTGTGGGCGCTGACGTTGGCCTCGTAGCCGAGCTCCTTCGCGGTCGCCTCGGCGACCTGACCCTCGGTCAGCCAGTAGGGGTTGGCCGGGTCGGTGACGATGATGGTGATGAGCCCCTCGGCCCAGGCCGAGCCGGCCATGAGCGGGGTGACGGCGACGGCGGCGAGCAGGAGGCGCCTGGTGATCTTCAGCATGGGTCGTTTCTCTCCCGTTGGTGAGGTCGTCTTACCGGACGCGGGCTCCCCCGCGCCCGGGCAGGCCCCGGTCAGGACCGCTTGCGCGATCCGTACTGGATGGAGTTGAGCAGGACGGCGAGGACGATGACCGCGCCGGTGAAGACCGTCTGCCAGTACGCGGAGACGCCGACGATGACGAGGCCGTCCGAGAGGAAGCCGATCACGAAGGCGCCGAGCATGGTGCCGCCGACGGTGCCGCGGCCGCCGGTCAGGGCCGCGCCGCCGATGACGACCGCGGCGATGGCGGTGAGCTCGTAGGTGGTGCCCGCGGTCGGGCCGGCCGAGGTGAGCTGCGAGGAGAGGACGAGCCCGGCGATGGCGGCGCAGATGCCTGAGAGGACGTAGACGGTGATCTGCACGAAGCGCGTCGGGACGCCGGAGAGCTCGGCGGCGCGCTCGTTGCCGCCCGAGGCGTAGAGCCAGCGGCCGAAGGCGGTGCGGGTGAGGGTGAGGTGGCAGAGGACGGCGACGACGGCGAGGACGATGACGCCGATCGGCACCCCGCCGATGCGGTTGAAGCCGAGCCAGTCGAAGCCGGTGTTGCCGAGCTCGGGGCGGCCGCCGAGGTTGTTGTAGGTGAGGCCGTTGGTCATCAGGAGCGCGACGCCGCGGGCGACGTAGAGCGTGCCGAGGGTGGCGACGAAGGCCGGGACCTTGAACCAGGCGATGAGCACGCCGTTGACCGCGCCGACGAAGGCGCCGAAGGCGCAGGTGATGACGACGACGGCCCAGACCGGCGGGTAGAGGATGACGCCGGCCCATTCGAGCGTCACGCCCTGCATCAGCGCCCCGGCGACGACGCCGCAGAGCGCGAGGACCGAGCCGACCGAGAGGTCGATGCCGGCGTTGAGGATCACGAGCAGCATGCCGATCGAGAGCAGGCCGTAGATCGCGACGTGGTTCGCCATCGTCAGGAAGTTCGAGACGGTGAAGTAGTTCGGCGAGAGCAGCGAGAAGACGACGATGATGACGATGAGGGCGAAGAAGGCGCGGCCCTCGAGCAGGATGCGCACGAGGTCGAAGTTGCCGCCGGCGCGGCCGGCCGGGTCGGTGGTGGCGGTCATTGGGCGGACTCCAGCGTGCGGTCGGACGGGACGGGGGTTTCGACGATGGCGCGGGCGGTGCGCTCGTCGGTGATGAGGCCGTCGAGGAGTCCGCTCGCGAGCACGGCGCGGACGGCCTCGACCTTGATCGACCCGCCGGCGATGGCGACGATGCGGGCGGCCTTCAGGCGGTCGAGCGGCTGGCTGATGACCCGCTCGGTCGCCTCGGTGACGACGCGGCGGCCATCGCGCAGGAAGAAGTGGCCGAGGAGCTCGCCGACCGCGCCGGCCTGGCGGATCAGCGCCATGTCGGGGGAGTCGATCATGCCGGTCGAGACCAGCGACGCCTCGTCGACGGTGGTGCCGATGCCGACGAGCATCAGGTCGGCGGCGCCGGCGAGCTCGAAGGCCTCGGCGACGGCCTGCTGGCTGAGCAGCACCTCGCGGTCGGCGGGGGTGTTGGCCATCAGCGGCACCGGCAGGACATGGGCGTGGGCGCCGGTACGCTGGGCCAGCCGGTCGATGACCTCGTGCGGGTTCGAGCCGGAGCGGCGGGTGAGGCTGCCCATCAGCGAGACGAGGCGGAGATGCGCCGCCGGCGCCTCGGGCACGCCGCCGACGGCGGCGGCGAGGGTGCGGCCGTAGCCGACGCCGAGGAGGAGCGGCGTGCCCCTGGCGATCTCGGCGGCGAGGAACTCGGCGCCGGCGACGCCGAGGGCGTCGGCGGCGATCTCGTCCTGGTGGAGGTCGGTGACGACCTTGCAGAGCTCGAGGCCGTAGGCGTCGGCGAGCCGGTGCTCGAGGTCGACCTCGCCCGAGGCGGCCATGATCTTCTCCTTGGTCACGTCCGGGCCGAACTCGGCCGAGATCTTGCCCTTGGACATGACGACGATGCGGTGGGCGACGCTGAGGCACTCGCCGACCTCGGAGGTCGAGTAGACGACGGCGAGGCCGCGGCGGGCGCCCTCGGCGAGGAGGCGGAACACCTCGGCCTTGGCGCCGATGTCGATGCCGCGCGAGGGCTCGTCGAGGAGGACGACCGAGGGGTCGGTCGCCAGCATCTTGCCGATGACGACCTTCTGCTGGTTGCCGCCCGACAGCGAGCCGATCATCGCCCCGCCGCCCGAGGTCTTGATCGTCACCTCGCGGATCGCGCGGTCGATCAGCGCCTGCTCGGCCTTGCGCGAGGTGAAGAGGCCGCGGGTGAAGGCGCCGATCGAGGCGAGCGACAGGTTCTGGCCGACGCTCATCGTCTGCACGAGGCCGTCGCGCTGGCGGTCCTCGGGCACGAGGACGAGCCCGGCGGCGATGCGCTCGGCGATCGACATGCCGGCGATGTCGCGGCCGTGGAGGAGCACGCGCCCGCCGGACGGCTTCAGGCGCCCGGCGACGGTCTCCATCATCTCGGTGCGCCCGGCACCCATCAGGCCGTAGATGCAGACGATCTCGCCGGCGCGGACGTCGAGCGAGAAGCGGTCGACGACGGAGTAGGCGCCGCTCGCCGAGGGCACGCTCAGGTTCTCGATGCTGAGCGCCACCGCGCCCTTCTCGTAGCCGGTCGGCGGCGAGCCGAGGTCGAAGTTCTCGCCGACCATGTTGCGGACGATCCACTCGAGGTCGATCTCCTCGCGCGGGGCGTAGGCGGTCATCGTGCCGTCGCGGAGCACGACCGCGTGGTTGGTGATCTGCAACGCCTCGTCGAGGTGGTGCGAGATGTAGACGATCGAGACCCCCCTGGCCTGGAGGTCGCGGATCACCTTGAAGAGCACCTCGACCTCGGCGGCGGAGAGCGCCGAGGTCGGCTCGTCCATGATGAGGATGCGGGAGTTGACCGACAGCGCCCGGGCGATCTCGACGATCTGCTGCTGGCCGAGGCGCAGCTCCTCGACCGGGGTGCGCGGGTCGATGTCCTCCTCGAGCTCGGCGAGGAGGAGCCGGGTCTGGCGCTCCTCCTCGGCGAAGTCGACGCCGCCGGGGCCGACGATCTCGCGGCCCATGAAGACGTTGTCGCGAACCGACAGGTTCGGGGCGAGCGAGAGCTCCTGGTGGATGATCGAGATACCGAGGTCGCGCGCCGCGGTCGACGAGGCGAAGGTGACCGGCCGGCCGTCGAGGACGATCTCGCCCGAGGTCGGCCGGATCACGCCCGAGAGGATCTTCATCAGCGTCGACTTGCCGGCGCCGTTCTCGCCGAAGAGGGTCGTCACCTGGCCGCGGTGGATGTCGAAGTTCACCCCCTTGAGGGCGTGGATCGCGCCGTAGGACTTGGCGATGTTGCGCGCGGCGAGGACGACCTCGCGGCCGTCGGGCATCGCCTGCGGCGTGTCCTCGGCGGTGAAGGACGGGGTCTCCTCGGTATCGCCGCTCATTGGACGGTGATCTCCACCGGCGTCACCAGCCAGTTCTTCGGGTTGACGAGGGTGAAGGCGCCGACGACCGAGACGGTCCTGCCGCCGAGGTTCGCCGCGTCGACGCCGGCGAGAACCTCGGCCTTCATGGCGTTGTTGATGCCGGCGCCGGCGTTCTGGTACTCGATCTGGTTCTTGAAGTCGCCGAACCTGATCTCGCCGGTGGCGTCGCGCAGGTCGGTGCCGTTGATCGCCGGGCCGGTCTGCACGCGGATCTTCGTCTCGCCGGCGAGGCCGTCGACGGCGACCTCGTAGATGCCGGACTTGCCCTCGCCGACGACGCCGGTGAACTTCACCGGGATCACCGCGCCGACGCCGGCGGCGACGCCGTACTGGCTCGCCGCGGCGGCCTTGTCGGCGACGACGGCCTCGGAGAGCGTCGCGGCGTCGACGGCGCGCGCGAGGATGCTCTCCCTCACCGCGGGGAAGGTCTCCGCGCCGAAGCGCTCCGGCGAGAACCCGGCCTCGGCGATGTCCTGCTCGGAGCCGATGCGGACGACGGTGGTGTCGAAGGCCACCGCCGCGAGAACGGCGAGGACGACCGCGCCGGCGACGAGCCGGCGCCGGTTCGACCGGACCGGGGCCGCGGGGGCTGCGGCGTGAGGTGCGGCGGGGGGTGCGACGTCGCTTGGGGTGCTCATGGTCGGTCGATCTTCCGGGTTGGGGCGCCCCGATGCGCGCGGCGCGGGCGGCGGCATGGCGGCGGCACGGCGACGATACGGCTCAGCCGATGGCGACGGAAGGGCGCGGGGGCCGCGCCGGCGGGCGGCGGGCCGGGCAGGATGCTCGGTGGTGTCCCACGGATAACTCCCCCAATGGAGCCGCGGCGCCGACCGGCGCGAACGCGGCTGCGTTTCCTCCTCGCGGCGCCGGTCTTCCCCGGTCCAGGCGGCCCGTGGCCCGGGCCTGCTCTCCTCCGCGTCTCCCGCCGGGTCGATCCGGGTCGATCCTCGGCGATTGACAGGGCTCACCATATGTGAAATAAATTTCTGTGTCAGCAAAAAAATGCAGACCCGGGCAAACGGGTCGCCGGGAGAGGGGAAACGGACTCGATGCGGAGCGACACACGCCCTTCCACGGGCGCCCTGCTGCGGAAGGGCGCCGACATCCTGATCGGGATCGACTCCGGCACCTCGGTGGTGAAGGCCGTCGCCTTCGACCTCGACGGCGGGCAGATCGCCGCCGCGGCGGTGCCGAACCGCTACGACACCGGGGCCGACGGCGCCGCGACCCAGCCGCTCGCCCGCACCTGGGCCGACTGCGTCGCCGCGATCCGCAGCCTCGCCGACCGGGTGGAGCGGCTGGCCGAGCGCACCGCCGCCGTGGCGGTGACGGCGCAGGGCGACGGCACCTGGCTCGTCGGTGCCGGCGACGTCCCCGTCGGCGACGCCTGGCTCTGGCTCGACGCCCGGGCGGCGCCGGCCGTGGCGCGGCTCGCCGCCGGCGCCGACGAGCGGGCGCGGTTCGAGGCGACGGGGACCGGCCTCAACACCTGCCAGCAGGGGGCGCAGCTCGCGCAGATGGAGCGCACGGCGCCCGGCCTGCTCGACCGCGCCGAGGTGGCGCTGCACTGCAAGGACTGGCTCTACCTGAACCTGACCGGGGTGCGCGCCACCGACCCGTCCGAGGCGAGCTGGACCTTCGGCAACTTCCGCACCCGCGCCTACGACGACGCCGTCATCGCCGCCCTCGGCCTCGAGCGCCGCCGCGGCCTCCTCCCCGGGATCGTCGACGGCACCGAGACGACGCACCCCCTCACCGCGGCGGCGGCGGCGGCGACCGGGCTCCTCGCCGGGACGCCGGTCAGCCTCGGCTACGTCGACATGGTGATGACCGCCCTCGGCGCCGGCGTCCACACCGGCGACCCCGACGCCGCCTGCACCGTCATCGGCTCGACCGGCGTCCACCTGCTCTCGAAGCGCGTCGAGGACGTGGTGCTGAACGCCGAGGGCACCGGCTACGTCATGGCGCTGCCGGTGCCCGGCCACGTCACCCAGATGCAGACGAACATGGCCGCGGCGCTCAACATCGACTGGGCGCTCAGGGTCGCGGCGGAGCTCATGTCGGACATGGGCCATCCGGTCGTCCACTCCGACCTCGTGCGCCATATCGAGCCGTGGCTCGCCGCCTCGAAGCCCGGCGCGCTCCTCTACCAGCCCTACATCTCCGAGGCCGGCGAGCGCGGCCCCTTCGTCGACGCCAACGCCCGCGCCGGGTTCGTCGGGCTTTCGAGCGGGCACCGCTTCCCCGACCTCGTGCGCGGCGTCGCCGAGGGCCTCGGCCTCGCCGCCCGCGACTGCTACGCCGCGATGGGGCCGCTCCCCGCCGAGATCCGCCTGACCGGCGGCGCCGCGCGCTCGCGCCAGCTCCGCGCCATCCTCGCCGGTGCCGTCCGCTCCCGGGTCCGGGTCTCCGAGCGCGAGGAGGCGGGCGCGGCCGGGGCGGCGATGATGGCCGCCGTCGCCGTCGGCGCCTATCCGACGATGGAGGCCTGCATCGCCCGCTGGGTGACGCCGCTGCTCGGGCCCGCCGAGGAACCCGACCCCGCGCTCGTCGCCACCTACGAACGCCTGTTCCCGGCCTACCTCGGCGCCCGCCATGCCCTCGCGCCGGTCTGGGCGGCGCTGGCCGCCCGACCCGAGGCCGCAACCGACGCCGCCGCCGACCCCTCCGCCGCACGATCGCCCGCCGCGATGCCGGCCCCCGAAAGGAACGACGCATGACCGAGACCGGAACGATCGACCTCCTGGTGATCGGCGGGGGCATCAACGGCACCGGCATCGCCCGCGACGCCGCCGGCCGGGGGCTCTCGGTCATCCTCTGCGAGAAGGACGACCTCGCCGAGGGCTGCTCGTCGCGCTCGGGCAAGCTCGTCCACGGCGGGCTGCGCTACCTCGAGTACTACGAGTTCCGCCTCGTCCGCGAGGCGCTCGTCGAGCGCGAGGTGCTGCTGAACGCGGCGAGCCACATCATCTGGCCGATGCGCTTCGTCCTGCCGCACAGTCCCGAGGACCGGCCGGCGTGGCTCGTCCGCCTCGGGCTCTTCCTCTACGACCACCTCGGCGGGCGCAGGAAGCTGCCGGGCACCCGGGCGCTGGACCTGAAGCGCGATCCCGAGGGGGCGCCGCTCCTCGACCGGTATACCCGCGGCTTCGAGTATTCCGACTGCTGGGTCGACGACGCCCGCCTCGTCGTCATCAACGCCCTCGGCGCCGCCGAGAAGGGGGCGGAGGTGCTGACCCGCACCGCCTGCGTCGGCGCCCGCCGCGAGAACGGCGCCTGGACCGCGGAGCTCCGCGACGAGCGCACCGGCCAGACCCGCACCGTCCGCGCCAGGGTCATCGTCAACGCCGCCGGGCCGTGGGTGAACGACTTCATCGGCCGCGTCGCCGGCTCCGAGTCGAGCCGCAACGTCCGCCTGGTCAAGGGCAGCCACATCATCGTCCCGAAGTTCTGGGACGGCCGGCAGGCGTACCTCGTGCAGAACCACGACAAGCGGGTGATCTTCATCAACCCCTACGAGGGCGACCTCGCGCTCATCGGCACCACCGACGTCGGCTACGAAGGCCGCCCCGAGGACGTGACGCCCGACGAAGCCGAGGTCGACTACCTGATCGCGGCGGTGAACCGCTACTTCAAGGAGAAGCTGCGGCGCGAGGACGTCGTCATGTCGTTCTCCGGCGTGCGGCCGCTGTTCGACGACGGCAAGGGCAACCCCTCGGCGGTCACCCGCGACTACGTCTTCGACCTCGACGAGACCGGCGGGGCGCCGCTCCTCAACATCTTCGGCGGCAAGATCACCACCTTCCGCGAGCTCGCCGAGCGCGGCATGCACCGGCTCGCGAAGTTCTTCCCGGGCATGAAGGGCGACTGGACCGCCGGCGCGCCGCTTCCCGGCGGCGAGATCGCGAACGCCGACTTCGTCACCTTCCTCGAGGACCTGAAGGCGGCCTACCCGTGGATGCCGCGCGCGCTCCTCGTCCACTACGCCCGCAGCTACGGCGCCCGCACCGAGCGCGTCGTCGGCGCCGCCACCGCGACGGCCGGCCTCGGCCGCCACTTCGGCGCCCAGCTCTACGAGGCCGAGGTGCGCTATCTCGTCGCCAACGAATGGGCGCAGACGCCGGAGGACGTCCTCCACCGCCGGACCAAGCAGGAGCTGCACATGACCGCCGACGAGCGCGCCGCCTTCGCCGACTGGTTCCGCGCCGAGCTGGCCGAGGCGGCGTGATGGGCCTGACGCTGTCGCTCAACACCAACCCGCTGGTCAACCGCTTCGCCGAGCCCGACGACCTCGTCGACACCGTCGCCCGCGACCTCAGGCTCCGCGACCTCCAGCTCACCCACGAGTTCATCAACCCGAGCTGGCCGGCGCCGGTGATCCGCCGCCTGACCCGGGCGATGGCGGCGGCCCTCGCCCGCACCGGCGTGCGCGTCACCTCGGGGATGACCGGCCCCTACGGCCGGCTCAACCACTTCGGCCACCCCGACCGCGACGTGCGCCGCTACTACGTCGACTGGTTCAAGACCTTCGCCGACATCATCGGCGAGCTCGGCGGCACCTCGGTCGGCACCCAGTTCGCGATCCTCACCTACCGCGACCACGACGACCCCGCCCGCCGCGAGGAGCTGGTCCGCATCGCCATCGACTGCTGGGCCGAGGTCGCGGAGCACGCCCGGGCCGCGGGTCTCGCCTATGTCTTCTGGGAGCCGATGAGCGTCGGCCGCGAGTTCGGCGAGACGATCGAGGCCTGCCTCGCGCTCCAGGACCGGCTCACCGCCGCGGACATGGCGGTGCCGATGTGGATGATGGCCGACATCGACCACGGCGACGTGACGAGCCCGAACCCCGCCGACTACGACCCCTACGCCTGGGCGCGGGCGGTGCCGCGGGTCTCGCCGATCATCCACATCAAGCAGAGCCTGCTCGACAAGGGCGGGCACCGGCCGTTCACCGCGGCGTTCAACGCCCGCGGCAGCATCCAGCCCGAGCGCCTGCTCGCCGCCTTCGCCGAGGGGGGTGCCGTCGACAACGAGATCTGCCTCGAGCTCTCGTTCAAGGAGCGCGAGCCGAACGACCGCGAGGTGATCGCGCAGATCGCCGAGAGCGTGGCGTTCTGGGCGCCGTGGATCGACACCGGCGCCGCCGAGCTCGCGGCTTGATCGGGGGGTCATCGGGGGGTCATCGGGGCGTTTGACAGCGGCGAGGCGGGCGGCGTAGGTCCGCTCGGGTAAATTCCCTCGGCAGGGGAGGCGCTTATCGGCATCGGGGACGCGACGAGACGGCCAACCCCGCGCGAGGTCGCCGGCGGCGATCCCGAGCACTCGCTCGCGATCCGTGCGGTGTGGCTGCACTACGTCGGCGGGCTGACCCAGGCCGCGGTCGCCCAGCGCCTCGGCATCCCCGCGGTCAAGGCGCACCGGCTGATCGCCCGCGCCGTCGCCGACGGCGTCCTCAAGGTCAGCATCGACGGCGACATCGTCGACTGCCTCGAGCTCGAGCGGGCGCTGGCGGCGCGCTTCGGCCTCGACTTCTGCGAGGTCGCCCCCGACCTCGGCGAGAGCGGCCTGCCGCTGCGGGCGCTCGGGACGGCCGGCGCGAGCTTTCTCCGCCGGGAGATCGAGAACGGCGAGCACCGGGTCATCGGCCTCGGCCACGGCCGCACCCTCGCCGCCGCCGTCGCCCAGCTTCCCCGCACCGACGCGCGGTCGGTCCGCTTCGTCTCGCTCCTCGGCGGGCTGACCCGCAACTACGCCGCCAATCCCTACGACGTCATGCACCGGCTCGCCGAGCGCACGGCGGCGCCCGCCTTCGTCATGCCGGTGCCGTTCTTCGCCAACTCCGCGAGCGACCGCCGGGTGCTGCTCGCCCAGCGCGGGGTGCGCGAGGTCTTCGAGATGGCGCAGTCCGCCGATCTCAAGCTCGCCGGCATCGGCACGGTCGACCGCGACGCGCAGCTCGTATCGTCCGGGATGATCGAGCGCCGCGAGATCGAGGAGATCGCCGCCGGCGGCGCGGTCGGCGAGCTGCTCGGCCACTTCTTCGACCGCGAGGGCGGGCCGGTCGAGACGACCCTCTCCCCCCGCACCCTCTCGGTCTCGCTCGCGGACGGCGGGCGCGGGCGGCTGGTCGCCATCGCCGGCGGCGGCGAGAAGCTGTCGGCGATCGCCGCCATCCTGCGGAGCGGCAAGCTCTCCGGCCTCGTCACCGACGAAGCCGTCGCGCGGGCGATCGTCGAGAACCGGCTCTGAGAGATCTCCGCGAAAGGGCTCCGATCCGCCCGGAGGCCGTGCCTGCGCGCGGGCGTCTCGCGCGCGAGACAGGGGTCAAGCCGTTGATATTGCTGAATTGTCCATGCCGCGTTAACCGCGCGTTCATACTCGTGTAACGAGTATGTGGCGGGTGCGGGCGGTTTTGCGGAGGTCTCTCTGTCCGACGCGCGGCGGGGGGAGCCGTGGTCACTGCCGTCAGGCCGGGTCGCTGTCGTCGTCCCCGTTCGCCGGTTCCATCAGGCGTCCGAGCGCGCGGTCGAAGCCGGCGGCGTCGGGGCCGAGCTCGGAGAGCAGCTCCGCCTGGAAGGCGGCGGCGATCTCGCCGAGCCGCGCCACCAGCCGCTCCCCCGCCGGGGTGAGCGACAACGCCACCAGCCGCCGGTCCTGCGGGTCGCTGGTCTTCTCGACCAGCCCCGCCTCCTCGAGCCGGGTGGCGGCGCGGCTGACCTTCGACTTGTCCATGTCCACGCGGGCGAAGACGTCGCGGACGCTGACCGGGCCGGCCTGGGAGAGGTGGGCGAGGACCCGCCACTCCGGGTTCGAGATCCCCGATTCCGCCTCGTAGAGCGCGGCGAAGCGCCGGCTCGCCCGCGCGGCGGCCACGCTCAACCGATAGGGCAGAAAATCGTCGAGACGGAAGCTCATCGTGGCATCCTAGGATTGACTTCGTTGCAGGCGCAATGATAGATATTCATTGCATATGCAACGGATAGAGTCGCCGAAGGGAAAGCGCCGATGACCACCCAAGAGCTCCCGGGCGGGATGATCCGCTCGGCCAACACCACCGGGACCGTCGAAGGCTACATGCCGGGCTTCGGCAACGACTTCGAGACCGAGGCGCTGCCGGGCGCCCTGCCCCAGGGCCAGAACTCGCCGCAGAAGGTCGAGTACGGGCTCTACGCCGAGCAGCTTTCCGGCACCGCCTTCACCGCGCCGCGCGGCCAGAACGAGCGGACGTGGTGCTACCGCATCCGGCCGTCGGTGCATCACACCGGGCGGTTCACCCCGATCGACGTGCCCTACTGGAAGTCGGCGCCGAACATCCACCACGACGTCACCAGCCTCGGCCAGTACCGCTGGGATCCGATCCCGGTGCCGGACGCGGACCTGACCTGGGTCACCGGCATGCGGACGATCACCACCGCCGGCGACGTCAACATCCAGGTCGGCATGGCGAGCCACGTCTATCTGGTCACGCGGTCGATGGAGGACGAATACTTCTTCTCCGCCGACAGCGAGCTCTTGGTCGTGCCGCAGGAAGGGCGGCTCCGCTTCGCGACCGAGCTCGGCGTCATCGACCTCGAGCCGAAGGAGATCGCCATCGTCCCGCGCGGCCTCGTCTACCGCGTCGAGGTGCTGGAAGGCCCGTGCCGCGGCTTCGTCTGCGAGAACTACGGCCAGAAGTTCGACCTGCCCGGCCGCGGCCCGATCGGCGCCAACTGCATGGCGAACCCGCGCGACTTCAAGTGCCCGGTCGCGGCCTTCGAGGACCGCGAGGTGCGGAGCCGCGTCGTCATCAAGTGGTGCGGCCAGTTCCACGAGACCTGGATCGACCACACGCCGCTCGACGTGGTGGCGTGGCACGGCAACTACTGCGCCTACAAGTACGACCTGCGCACCTACTCGCCGGTCGGCGCGATCCTCTTCGACCATCCCGACCCGTCGATCTTCACGGTGCTGACCGCGCCGTCGGGACAGGAGGGGACGGCGAACATCGACTTCGTGCTGTTCCGCGAGCGCTGGATGGTCGCCGAGCACTCGTTCCGCCCGCCGTGGTACCACAAGAACATCATGTCCGAGCTGATGGGCAACATCTACGGCGTCTACGACGCCAAGCCGCAGGGCTTCGCGCCGGGCGGGATCAGCCTGCACAACTGCATGCTGCCGCACGGGCCCGACCGCGACGCCTTCGAGCACGCGTCGAACGGCGAGCTCAGGCCCGAGAAGCTCGACGAGACCATGAGCTTCATGTTCGAGACCCGCTTCCCGCAGCACCTGACGGTGTTCGCGGCGAAGGAGGCGCCGATGCAGGAGGAGTACATCGAGGTCTGGGACCGGCTGGAGAAGAAGTTCGACGGCACGCCGGGGGTGAAGTGATGGCGCTGCGCTCCTGGGTCGCGAGCGCCAACGGCGGCGCGACCGACTTTCCGCTGGAGAACCTGCCCTGTGGCGTCTTCTCGGTGAACGGTGGGGCGCCGCGCTGCGGCGTCGCCATCGGCGACTTCGTGCTCGACGTCGCGGCGCTCGAAGCGGCCGGCGTCCTCGCGCTCGACGGGGGGCCGCTGCTCGGCGAGCCGCGGTGGAACCCGCTGATGGCCGCCGGCCCGGCGGTGTGGGCGGCGCTGCGGACGCGGCTGACCGGGCTGCTCGCCGAGGGATCGGCCGAGCGTGCGGCGGTCGAGCCGCATCTGGTCGCGCTCGCCGACGTGGCCCTGCATCTGCCGTTCCGGGTGGCGGAATACACCGACTTCTACGCCGGCAAGCATCATGCGGTGAACGTCGGCACGATGTATCGCGGGCCGGAGAACGCGCTGCCGGCCAACTGGCTGTCGATCCCGATCGGCTACAACGGCCGCGCCTCGTCGGTGGTGGTGTCGGGCACCGACGTCGTCCGGCCCTGGGGACAGGTGAAGGCGCCCGACGCGGCGCTGCCGCGCTTCGCGCCGGCGCAGCGGTTCGACCTGGAGCTCGAGTTCGGCGCGGTGGTCGGCACGCCGTCGCGGGGCATGGTCTCGGTGGCCGAGGCCGACGCGATGATCTTCGGCTATGTCCTGCTCAACGACTGGTCGGCGAGGGACATCCAGACCTGGGAGTACCAGCCGCTCGGGCCGTTCCAGGCCAAGGCGACGGCGACGACGATCGGCCCGTGGATCGTGACCCGGGCGGCGCTGGAGCCGTTCCGCGTCTCGACGCCCGCGCGCGAGCGGCCGCTGCTGCCCTACCTGCGCGAGCCGGGACCGATGGGCTACGACATCGCGCTCGAGGTCGGGCTGGCCCCCGAGGGCGGGCGGGAGACGGTCATCAGCCGCTCGAACGTCCGCGAGCTCTACTATTCCGCCGCGCAGCAGCTCGCCCACCACACGAGCTGCGGCTGCCCGATGTCGACCGGCGACCTGCTCGGCTCGGGGACCATCTCCGGGCCGGAGAAGGACAGCCGCGGCAGCCTGCTCGAGCTGTCGTGGAACGGCAAGGAGCCGGTGACGCTCGACGACGGCGGGCAGCGGGTCTTCCTCGAGGACGGCGACCGCCTGACCCTGCGCGGCCACGGGCAGGGCGAGGGCTACCGCATCGGCTTCGGCGCGTGCACCGGCGTCGTGCGGCCGGCCGTGCCGTTGCCGGCGTGGGCCGCGGAGGCGGAGGCCGTCCCGGCGCCGTGACCCTTCGCGGCGGCGCCCGGGCGGGCTACTCGGCCGCCGTGGCGACCCGGGCGGCCTCGAGCCAGGACCAGACGCGGACCGCGGTCAGCGGCATGTCGACGTGGCGCACGCCCGCGTCCCACACCGCGTCGAGGGCGGCGTTGGTCACCGCGGCGAGCGCGCCGACGGTGCCGGCCTCGCCGCAGCCCTTCATGCCGATGGCGTTCGCCGTCGAGGGCACCAGCTCGGCGTGGAAGGCCATCCACGGCAGGTCGTTCGCCCGCGGCATCCCGTAGTCCATGAACGAGCCGGTGAGGAGCTGGCCCTCGCCGTCGTAGGCGACCTCCTCGATCACCGCCTGGCCGATGCCCTGGGCGACGCCGCCGTGGACCTGGCCCTCGGCGAGCATCGGGTTGATGAGGAGCCCGAAGTCGTCGACGACGGTGTACTTCACCACGTCGACGCGCCCGGTGTCGGCCTCGATCTCGACCTCGCAGAAGTGGGCGCCGTTCGGGTAGGAGCGGCCGGGCACGGTGAACTCGCGCGTCGTCGAGAGGAGCTCGACGCGGCCGGCCTTGCGGGCGACCTCGGCGAGGGTCATCAGGTCCACCGCCCGGTCGGTCCCGGCGATGCGGAAGGCGCCGTCCTCGAAGACGAGATCGGCGCCGGCGACCTCGAGCTCGTCCTCGGCGAGCGGGCGGAAGCGGGCGACGACCTCGTCGGCGCAGTGGTTGATCGAGTTGCCCTGCATCGTCGTCGAGCGCGAGCCGCCGGTGCCGCCGCCGCTCGCGATGACGTCGCTGTCGCCCTGGACGAAGCGGATGCGCTCGAAGGGGATGCCGCTGCGCTCGGTGAGGATCTGGGCGAAGGCGGTCTCGTGGCCCTGGCCGTTCGACTGGGTGCCGGCGTGGAGCTCGACCATGCCGTCGTCGGCGAAGGCGATGGTGGTGGTCTCGTCCTGGGAACCGAGGATCGACTCGATGTAGAAGGCGAGCCCGAGCCCGCGAAGCTTGCCGGCCCTGGCGCTCTCCGCCTTGCGGGCGGCGAAGCCGGCGACGTCGGCCTCGGCGACGGCGCGGTCGAGGACGCGGTCGAAGTCGCCGACGTCGTAGGTCTCGCCGGAGACGGTGCGGTAGGGGAAGGCGTCCCTCGGGATGAAGTTGCGGCGGCGGAGGTCGACCGGGTCGAGCCCGAGGTCGCGCGCCGACCAGTCCATCAGCCGCTCGATGACGTAGATCGCCTCCGGCCGGCCGGCGCCGCGGTAGGCGTCGACGGGGGTGGTGTTGGTGAAGACGCCCTTCACCGAGAACCACGTCTTCTGGAAGTCGTAGACCCCCGGCATGACCTTCAGCGCGAGCTCGGAGGCGATGTACTGGCCGTAGGGGGAGTCGTGGGCGCCGAGGTTCGACACGCAGTCGATGCGCACCGCCCGGAGCCGGTAGTCGGCGTCGAACGCCGCCTCGGCGACGGTGACGTGGTCGCGGCCGTGGTGGTCGGTCAGCATCGCCTCGCCGCGCCCGCTCGCCCAGTGGACCGGGCGGCCGAGCCGGCGGGCGGCGAAGGCGACGAGGAAGTATTCCGGGTACGGGCATCCCTTGATGCCGAAGCCGCCGCCGACGTCCGGCGTGGTGACGCGGACGGCGTCGCGGTCGAGGTCGAGCTTCTCGACGAGTTCGTCCCTCAGCCCCCAGACGCCCTGGCCGGAGAAGCGGACGTGGAGGCGGGTGCCGTCCCACTCGGCGGTGCAGCCGCGCTCCTCCATCGGCATCGCCATCACCCGGTTGTCGACGAGCTCGAGCCGGGTGGCGTGGGCGGCGGTCTCGAAGATGCGCGCGACCTCGTGCGCGTCGCCGTAGGCCCAGTGGTAGGCGAGGTTGTCGGGCGCCTCGGGGTGGATGGTCGGACCGCCGACGGCGGTGGCGACGTGGACCGGCAGGTCGCGGGTCTCGAAGGCGATCGCCTCGACGGCGTCGAGCGCGGCGGCGCGGGTCTCGGCGACGACCATGGCGATCTGCTCGCCGACGTAGCGCACCCGGGTCGTCGCCAGCATCGGCCGCACCGGCGCGGCGCCGCGGCTGCCGTCGTGGTTGCGGACGACGGCGTAGTCCATCGCGTTGACGAGCCCGCCGGTGCCGTCGTCGGCGAGGTCGGCGGCGGTGAAGACGGCGACGACCCCGGGGATCGCCGCGGCGGCGGAGGTGTCGAGGGCGCCGAGCTCGGCATGGGCGACGGTCGAGCGCAGGAAGACGGCGTGGAGCGCGTCCTCGGGCTTCAGGTCGTCCATGAAGCGGCCTTCGCCCTTGAGGAAGCGAAGGTCCTCCTTGCGGAGCACGTTCTGGCTGGTTCCGAACTTCGTCATCGTCCTACCCTGCTGGATTGGCGGGGAGACTAGCGGTTTCGGCTCCGGCGTCCAGCCTCGGAGAGACTTTTCACAGACCGCGGAGCGGGGCCGGGCGCACGGGGAATCGCACGCCTGCGCACGCGTGCGCAACTACTTAAGTGATTGATATTTCTGGATTACGTCCGCGGAGTTAACCAATGGGTAAGCTACATGATACTCCCGGCGGCCCCCGCGTTCGTCCCCGTGGCGAAGTGTGGGGATCTCCCGGATTTCGACCGTCGGCGAA
>CAZEGY010000029.1:0-16591 GCA_964511815.1 uncultured Rhodovulum sp. | reverse complement strand
CATGCGACGGGCCATGCGACGGGCCGGCGGCGAAGCGTCTCGCCAACCGCGCGATCTTGCCGTAAATCGGCGGACGATCGCGGCGGACCGGGGAGGACTGGAGCGATGACCGATCGGAAGCCGGCCGGGGCGCCGGCGAGAGCGTCGACGGGGACGCCGCCGCCCGCGCGGCAGCGGACCGCGACCGACATCGGCGCGATGAAGGGCGGCGTGCCGATCGTCTGCCTCACCGCCTACACGACCCCGGTCGCCCGCCTCGTCGACGGGCACTGCGACCTCGCCCTCGTCGGCGACAGCCTCGGCATGGTGCTCCACGGCCTGCCCTCGACGGTCGGGGTGACGATGGAGATGATGATCCTCCACGGCCGGGCGGTGGCACGCGGCCTGCGGCGGGCGTGCATGGTCGTCGACATGCCGTTCGGCAGCTACGAGGAGGGGCCGGCGCAGGCCTTCCGCAACGCCGCCCGGCTGATGGCCGAGACCGGCGCCGGCGCGGTCAAGCTCGAGGGCGGGGTCTGGCTCGCCGAGACCGTCGCCTTCCTCGTCGCCCGCGGCATCCCGGTCATGGGCCACGTCGGGCTGACACCCCAGTCGGTCCACGCCTTCGGCGGCTACCGGGTGCAGGGCCGCGGCGCCGACGCCGACCGCGTCGCCGCCGACGCCGGCGCCGTCGCCGGAGCGGGCGCGTTCGCGGTCGTCCTCGAGAAGATCACCGACCCCCTCGCCCGGCGCATCACCGCGGAGATCGCCGTGCCGACGATCGGCATCGGCGCCAGCGCCGGCTGCGACGGCCAGATCCTCGTCGTCGACGACATCCTCGGCCAGTTCGCCGACTTCCGCCCGAAGTTCGTCAAGCGCTACGCCGAACTCGGCACCGCCGCCGACGCCGCGGTCGCGGCCTACGCCGCCGAGGTCCGCGCCCGGGACTTCCCCGGCGCCGGGCACGTCTTCGACGACGAGGCCCCGTGACCGCGCCCGTGACCGGCTCCGCGCCCCGCGTCGTCCGCCGGACCGCCGAGCTCCGGCCGCTCGTCGCCGCCTGGAAGCGCGCCGGCGAGACCGTCGCCGTCGTGCCGACGATGGGCGCGCTCCACGCCGGCCACCTCGCCCTCGTCACGCGCGCCCGCGCCGAGGCCGACCGGGTGATCGTGACGATCTTCGTCAACCCGACCCAGTTCGACAATCCCGACGACCTCGCCCGCTACCCGCGCACCGAGGCCGACGACCTCGCCCGCCTCGCGCCCCTCGCCGTCGACGCGGTGCTCGCCCCCGCGGCGGCGGAGGTCTACCCGGCGGGCCACGCGACCACGGTCTCGGTCCGCGGCATCGGCGAGCCGCTCGAGGGCGCGCACCGGCCCGGGCACTTCGACGGGGTGGCGACGGTCGTCGCCAAGCTCCTCGGCATGACCGGGGCCGACGTCGCCTGCTTCGGCGAGAAGGACTGGCAGCAGCTCCAGGTCGTCCGCCGCCTCGTCGCCGACCTCGACATCCCCGTCCGCGTCGTCGGCTGCCCGACGGTGCGCGAGGACGACGGGCTCGCGCTCTCCTCCCGCAACGTCCGCCTCGCGCCCGACGCGCGGCGCCGCGCCACGGCGCTGCCCCGCGCCCTCGCCACCGCCGCCGAGGCCATCGCCGCCGGCGCCGACTCCGAGGCGGCGCTCGCCGCGGCCCGGGCGGCGCTCGCCGCCGCGGGCTTCGAGGCCGTCGACTACGTCGCGCTCCGCGACGCCGCCTCCCTCGGCCCGGTGCGGGACGGCGCGCCCGCGCGCCTCCTCGCCGCCGCCCGCATCGACGGGGTCCGCCTGATCGACAACCTCGCCGTCCCCGGCCGGTGAGCCGGGCCGCGGGCCGGGTGCGTCACCCGACGAGCCGCGCCGCGACGAGGCCGCGCAGGGAGTTGCCGAGCAGGACCTCGCCGCCGGCGAGGTCCCCGGGCCGCAGCACCGCCGCGGCGGCGCCGCCGTCGAGAAGCTCCGCCCGCAGCACCCCGGGCAGCAGGCCCGAGGCGACCGGCGGCGTCACCAGGCGGCCGCCGCGGCGCAGGAAGAGGTTGGTGATCGTCCCCTCGCACACCTCGCCGCGGGTGTTGAGGAACAGCCATTCGTCGACGCCGTCCGGCAGCGCGGCCCGCGCCCGGTCGTAGCGCGCCCGGGCGCTGGTCTTGACCGCGAGCCACGGGTCGCGGGGATCGAGGCGCTCCTCGTGGATCGCCACCCGCCACACCGCCGGCCCCTCGGGGAGCGCGACCGCGGTCACCGCCACGGCGCCGCGGGCGTCGAGGGTGAGCCGGACCCGCAGCGGATCCGCACCCGAATCTGGGCCCGCGACGGTGGCGAGCGCCCGCGCGATGGCGGCGGCGTCGAAGGGGAAGGCGAGCGTCCGCGCCGTCCGCTCCAGCCGGGCGAGATGCCGGGCGAGGCGGACGAAGCGCCCCGCGCGCCGGGCGAAGGTCTCGATCAGGAGGAGCCCGGCGCGATCGGCCGGGCGAAACGAGCTTTCCACAATGCCTCCTCGTACTCGGACGCGACCGTCGAGTCGGCGACGATGCCGCCGCCGACGTTGAGCACCGCGGTGCCGTCCGGAAACAGCGTCAGCGTCCGGATCGCCACGTTGAACCCGGCGCGCCCGTCGGGCGCCGCCCAGCCGATGGCGCCGCAGTAGGCGCCGCGCGGCCAGGGCTCGAGCTCGCGGATGATCTCCATCGCCCGCACCTTCGGCGCCCCGGTCACCGAGCCGCAGGGAAAGAGCGCCGCGAAGACCCGCCCGAGCCCGGTCCCGGGCCGGAGCCTGCCCGTGACCGACGAGACCATCTGGTGCACGGTCGCGTAGCTCTCGACCTCGAAGAGCGCCGGCACCCGCACCGAGCCGATCTCGGCGATGCGGCCGATGTCGTTGCGCAGGAGGTCGACGATCATCAGGTTCTCGGCGCGGTTCTTCGGATCCGCCGCCAGCGCCGCGGCGAGCCGGGCGTCGCGGCCGGCGTCCGTGTCGCGGGGGGCGGTGCCCTTCATCGGCCGGGCGGCGATGCCGCCGGCGCCGTCGAGGGCGAAGAAGAGCTCGGGCGAGCGCGACACGAGCACCGCGTCGCCGAGCGCGACCACCGCCCCGAACCCGACCGGCTGGCGCCGGGCGAGGGCGGCGGCGATCGCCGCGGGATCGCCGTGCCAGCGGCCGTCGAGCGGCAGCGTCAGGTTGACCTGGTAGATGTCGCCCGCCCGGATGTACCCGACCGCCCGCGCGAAGGCGCGGCCATAGGCGGCGACGCTCCACCGCGGCCGCAGCGGCCCGAGGCCACCGCCGGGTGCGGAGTCCGGGTCGGGCTCGGGCTCCGGCTCGGGCCCCGGGCCGTCGGGAAAAACCCCGAAGTCGACGAGCGGCAGCCGCCGGTCCGCCGGCGCCAGGGGCGCGAGCCGCGCCTCGAGGGCATAGCCGAGCTCGTAGCTCGCGTACCCCGCGACCCAGCGCCCGGCCGCCAGCGCCGCGTCGAGCGCCGCGAGCGCCGCCGGCACCTCGGCGAGCTCGCGCGCGACGATCCGCCCGGCGGGCGCGGCGAAGCGCACCGGACGGCCGTCCGGGCCGAACTCGAGCGCGACATGGTCCGTCATCGTCACCCCGTTCCGGCGACCTCGCCGGCACGGGGCGCACCCTAGTCGACGGCGCCGGCGCCCGTCGGCTTTTTTTCGCGGCAATGCTGATTCTATCTCGTCGGAAACGCGGCTCTTTCCCGAGCCCCTGCCCTTCCGGATGACGGATCGGGGGACGGGGGACGTGGCCGATCCCGAAATCAACGCGAGCGACGTTGCCCGGCGCCTCGCTGCCCCCTTGCGAACGATCGGCGGAATTTCTCGGGGAGGGCGGCCTCGAACGCGATCGTCGAGCGTGTGGGCGACCTGCGGCGCAAGGGGCTCGCAGCCTGCGCGGAGAACGTCGGAAAGACCTCTGCAAAAAAGGCCCTCGATGTGCCCGGAGGCCGTCCCGTCGCACGGTCGTCTCGCGCGCGAGACGATAGTGAAGTCATTGATATCGCTTGATATACCCTCGCGCGTTAACCCTCTGGAAAGGTGCGAAACGCCCGCTGTCCGGCCCGGGGTACGGGCGGTACCCGCCGGCTCCGTCAGTTCATGCCGCGCTCGAGGTCGGAATAGGTCGGGACGCGGGCGGGCTCGTGCGCCGTCGCCGCCTGGGCGCGGAGCGCGGCCCGGAGGGTGTCGAGGACGCCGGCGTAGAGCGGGTCGCCCGCGCGGTTGACGGTCTCGAAGGGATCGAGGGCGAGGTCGGCGAGGTAGGGGTCCTCCTCGTCCGCCGGGACCGGCGCGCCGTTGCGACGCACGGTCATGTCGAGGCGGTAGCGGGCGGTGCGGACGCAGGCGCGGCGGGGCCAGCCGGTGCCGTCGCTCCAGCTGCCGACGACCTGGTTCGGGAGGGCGTAGCTGTCGCGCTCGCCGAAGCCGATGGTCGCGAAGATCGTCTCGGGCGGCGGCTCGGGGCCGAAGAGGTCGCGGCCCTGGAAGCTCGGCGCCGGCTCGACGGCGGCGAGGCCGCAGAGGGTGCGGGCGAGGTCGAGGGACTGGGCGAGGTCGCCGCGAACCTGCCCGGCAGGCAGGTGGCCGGGCCAGGCGATCAGGCGCGGGATGCGGTGGACCTCGGGGAAGAAGGTGTGCTTCTGCAGCCGGCCGCGCTCGCCGAGCGAGACGCCGTGGTCGGCCTCGAGCACGACGATGGTGTTCTCTGCGAGGCCGCTCGCCTCGAGCGCGGCGAGGATGGCGCCGACCTGGTCGTCGAGCCAGCGGACGAGGGCGTGGTAGTCGGCGTGGATGCGGCGGAACTCGGCCGGCGCGAGGGCGTCGGTGCGGAGCGCAGCGGCGAAGGCGCGCTCGTAGTCGGAGCCCGGGGGCGTGTCGCCGATGCCCTCGGGCCAGGGGAGCGCGTCGTAGAGGCCGGCGTAGGGCGGTGGCGGCAGCACCGGGCTGTGGGGCTGGAGATAGCCGACGCCGAGGAGGAACGGGCCGCCGTCCGCGGCCTCCTCGCGCAGCCAGCGGACGGCGTTGCCGGTGACGCGGTTGCCGGGGAACTCGGCCGGCCCGCGGAAGGTGCCGCCGATCGCGGCCTTCAGCGTCGGGGTGTAGATCTCGTCGTCGCGGAGGGCGGGGTCGGTGCCGGCGTAGAAGTTGCCGAGGTCGGCGCCGTCGTGATCGTCGGTCTCCCAGGCGTGGAGCGCGACCGGCAGGTGGGTCTTGCCGAAGTTGACCGTGCGGTAGCCGGCGGCGGCGAAGACCTCCGGCAGGGTGACGAGGTCGCGGTCCCAGGGGAAGGAGGCCCACGAGCCCTCGTTGCCGTAGACGCCGTTGGTCTCGGGGAGGGTCGCGGTCATGAAGCTCGTGCGCGCCGGGACGCAGATCGGCGCGTTGCAGTAGCAGTCGGTGAAGCGGACCCCGGCCGCGGCGATGCGGTCGATATGGGGGGTGACGACCTCGGGGAAGGGCGTGCCGTAGCAGGAGAGCGCGTCGGTGCGGAATTCGTCTCCCATGATCCAGACGATGTTCGGGCGGTCGGTCATCGGCGTCTCCTCATCCCGCGAAGGGCGGCTCGGGCAGCCCGGCGACGCCGACGTCGAGGGCGAGCAGCGCCCCGGCGAGCGGCTGCGCGGCGAGCGCTTCCGGCGAGAGGCCCTGGCGGGCGGTGGTCACGTAGAGCGTGGCGAGGCCTGGGCCGCCGAAGGCACAGGAGGTCGGGTTGGTCACGGGGAGCGCCACGAGGCGGTCGAGGCTGCCGTCGGGTGCGATCCGCGCCAGCGCCCCGCCGCCCCAGCGGGCGTTCCACAGGTAGCCCTCCGCATCGACGGTGGCGCCGTCCGGCGCGCCCGGCGCGACGTCGGCGGCGGCGAAGGGCGACCACGCGAGGCGGCGGTCGCAGGGTCGTCGCGCCCGCTCGATCTTGCCGGCGCGGGTGTCGCAGAAGAACAGGCTCCCGTCGGCGGCGAAGGCGATGGCGTTCGGCACCCGCACGCCGGCGCGCACCCGGTCCGGCGTGCCGCCGGGCGGGAGGCGCCAGAGGCCGCCGGCGTCGTCGGCACCGAAGTCGCGCATGGTGCCGAACCAGAGGGTGCCGGCCGCGTCGGCCTTGGCGTCGTTGAGACGCATCGCCGCGCCCGGCAGGCGGAGCGATGCCAGGCGGACGAGCGCGCCGGTCGCCGGGTCGAAGCCGTGGATGCCGTCGGCGAGGGCGACGACGACGCCGCCCGTCCGCCGCCCGACGACGGCGCCGACGAGCGTCGGCATCGGCCAGCGCGCCACGGTTCCGGTCGCCGGGTCGAGGCGATGGAGCGCGGGGGCGCGGAGGTCGATCCACCAGAGGCAGTGCGCGGCGACGTCCCACCACGGCGACTCGCCGAGGGCGTCGCCGGTGTCGGCCGCGATCCTCGCCGGGGCGGTCATGCCGACGCGCCCGCCTCGAGCATCGCCATGCGGGCGAGGAGGTCCTGCCGGGCCTTCTCGATGTGGGCGCCCATCAGGGCCGAGGCCCCGGCCCCGTCGCGGCGCTCGATGGCGATGATCAGGTGGCGGTGGTCGTCGACGACCGACTGGAAGCGCGCCGGCGGGTTGCCGACCTTGTTCCACAGGGCGGCGACGAGGAGCCACTGGCCCTCGACCAGCGAGAGCGCCCCGGGGTTGCCCGCCGCCTGGTTGACGACCTGGTGGAAGTCGCGGTTGACCGCCGGGATCGCGGCGTAGTCGCCACGCCCGACCAGCTGCTCGAGGGCGCGCTCGATCTCGATGAGCTGGAGGAGCTGCGCGGCGGTGCGGCGCTCGGCGGCGCGGCGGGCGAGCATCATCTCGATCGCGGCGCGGATGTCGAAGAGGTCCTCGACGAAGTCGCGGTTCACCGGGCGCAGGTGGGCGCCGCGGTTGGGCTCGGTGACGATGAGCCCCTCGCCCGCGAGCACCCGGAGCGCCTCGCGCACGGGCATGTGGCTGACGCCGTAGCGGCTCGCGAGCTCGTCGATCCGCAGGCGGTCGCCGAAGCCGATCCGGCCGCGGAGGATGTCGTCGCGGAGGCGACCTTCGATGTCGGCGTTGCGGGTCATCGGCTCGGGACGCTTGTTAGATCAAATGTGGCTGTATATCGGGACCGTTTCGGGATCAAGCTTGGCTCTTTTGATCAAGGATGGTAGAGAGCGCGAAAAGGCCTGCCGGTGGACGCCGGCGCACGCAGGGAGAAGGTCGCATGCTCAACGGTCTGAGGATAGCCGCCGTCGCGGTGGCGCTCGCGCTTCCCGGTCTCGCCGCCGCCCAGGCGGAGTGGCCGGCGGCGCCGATCAAGGTCATCATCCCCTTCCCGGCCGGCGGGCAGGCCGACATCGTCACCCGCGTCGTCGCCGACCGGATGGCGCCGATCCTCGGCCAGCCGATCCTCGTCGAGGCGAAGCCGGGCGCCGGGGGCAACATCGGGACCGAGGAGGTCGTCAAGTCGGCGGCGGACGGCTATACGTGGCTGAGCTCGGGGGTGCCGTTGACGACGGCGCCGGCGATGTATCCGACGACGCTCGGCTTCGATCCGCTCGCGGATCTGGCGCCGGTGATCCGCTTCGGGGCGACCTCGTTCGTGCTGGCGGTGCCGGCGGAGCTGCCGGTGGCGAGCGTCGCGGAGCTCGTCGACTACGCCAGGGCGCACGAGGGGGAGCTCTCCTATGCCGGGTCGGGGATCGGGTCGCTCGTCCATCTCGTCAGCGAGCTCTTCAAGCTCGACGCCGGGATCGACGTGCAGATGATCCCCTACAACGGCCAGCCGCCGGCGATCGCCGACCTGCTGGCCAACCGGGTGCAGTTCATGGTGCTCGGGGTGTCGCTGGCCAAGCCCTTGGTCGACGAGGGAAAATTGAAGGCGCTGGCGATCTTCGACGCGGAGCGCTCGCAGGTGATGCCCGACGTGCCGACGATCGGCGAGGCGGGGTATCCGGGGCTCGTCGCCAACGGCTGGGCGGGGTTCAACGTGCCGGCGGGGACGCCGGAGGCGGTGATCGAGAAGATCAACGCCGCCGTGGCGCAGGTGGTGACCGATCCGGCGGTCGTCGAGCAGGTGGAGAAGGTCGGGTGGCAGGTGGTGCCGCCGCAGTCGCCGGCGGAGTTCGGGGCCTTCCTCGACAGCGAGGTGGCGCGCTGGGGCGAGGTGGTCGAGAAGGCCGGGGTGGAGACCAACTGAGGCTCGAGAGGGCCGTTCGGCGGCGCGTACATCGCACGTACAACCCACGTACAACCCACGTACCCGTTTTCGGGCGTCAGGCGGGCGTCTCGGGATGGAGCAGGCCCGCGGCCCCGAGGTCGGACCAGAGGGCGGCGGGGACCGGCGCGGCGAGGGCGGCGGCGTTGCGGGCGACCTCGTCGGGCGAGACCATGCCGGTCGCGACGCTGGCGACGATCGGGTGGCGGAGGGCGAAGCGGAGGGCGGCGGTCGCGAGCGGGACGCCGTGGTCGGCGCAGACCGCCTCGATGCGGCGGGTGCGGTCGAGGATCTCGGCGGGGGCGTCGGCGTAGAAGAACCTCGCGCCGGCGCGGGCGCCGGTGGCGAGGATGCCGGAGTTGAACGGGCCGGCGGCGACGATCGAGACATTGCGGGCGGCACAGGCCTGGAAGAGGCCGTCGAGGGCGCTCTGGTCGAGGAGCGTGTAGCGGCCGGCGAGCATGAAGACGTCGAAGTCGCCGGCCGCGGCGAAGCGGGTCAGCATCTGCGTATCGTTCATGCCGACGCCGATGGCGCCGACGACGCCGGCGGCGCGAAGCTCGGCGAGGGCGGGGTAGCCGCCGTCCATCAGCTCGCGGAAGCGGGGCTCGACGGCGTCGCCGAGCCAGCGGCGGCTGAGGTCGTGGACGTAGAGGATGTCGACGCGGTCGGTGCCGAGGCGCTGGAGGCTGTCCTCGAAGGCGCGGAGCACGCCGTCGCGGGTGTAGTCGTAGACGACGTCGAAGGGCAGCGCGTCGCGGGACATGCCCGCCTCCGGGCCGCCGGGGCCGGCGGGGCGGAGCAGGCGGCCGACCTTGGTCGAGATCACCGCGCGGTCGCGGGCGCGGCGGAGGCCGGTGCCGAGGCGGTGCTCGGAGAGGCCGTGGCCGTAGAGCGGCGCGGTGTCGAAGTAGGTGATCCCGGCGTCGAGCGCGGCGGCGACGGTGGCGCTGGCCTGGCCCTCGTCGATGACGTCGAAGAGCCCGCCGAGCGGGCCGCAGCCGAGGCCGAGAACCGAGACCTCGACCGCGGTGCTGCCGAGGCGCCTGCGTTCCATTCCGCGCTCCTTGATCAAATCTGCTGGCTCGATGGGCCATGCGCTTGCGTGGAGCCTGACTATATGATCAAACGTCGCTGTCAACCGGCGGGAACCTCGGAGCGATGCGGCCGAACGTGCTGATCTTCATGCCCGACCAGCTGCGGGCGGACTGGGTGGGTCCCGGCAACCGCGGGGGTGCGCGCACGCCCAATGTCGACGCACTCGCCGCGCGCGGCGTGACCTTCGCGGCGGCGGTCTGTCCGTCGCCGATCTGCGGGCCGTCGCGGGCGGCGCTGGCGACCGGATACGAGTACGACCGCTGCACGGTGCCGAACAACCGCTTCAGCGTCGGGGTGGAGGAGCCGAACCTCTATCGCCAGCTTGCGGCCTCCGGTTATCAGGTGCTGACCTGCGGCAAGCTCGACCTGCTGAAGGGCGAGCTCGACTGGGGCGCGGACGGCCAGCACGGGGGGCGTCTCGCGGCGCTCGGCTTCACCGGCGGGCTCGACAGCGGCGGCAAGCATGCGGTGCTGATGGCGCACCGCGCCGGAGTGGCGGAGCCCTACCTCGACTTCCTGCGCGGGCGCGGGCTCGCCGAGGCGCATGTCGCGGACTTCGCGGGGCGGCGCAATCCGGCGCTCGGACCGGATGCGGAGAGCCATCCGGGCGCGGGGGAGAATTTCCGCAACCTCGCGGCGTCGCCGCTGCCCGACGACGCCTATCAGGACGACTGGATCGGGGCGTGCGGGCTCGATCTCGTGCGGGCGGCGGGGGAGCGGGCGGAGCCGTGGTTCCTCCAGGTGAACTTCGCCGGGCCGCACGAGCCGATGAACGTCACCGCGGCGATGGCGGCCTCGGTCGCCGGGCGCGCGGTGCCGGCACCGGAGGGCGCGGCCGACCCGGAAGTGGACCACGAGGGGGTGCGGCGGGCCTATACGGCGATGGTCGAGCGGCTCGACGCGATCCTCGGGCGCTTCGTCGCGGTCCTCGCCGAGACCGGACAGCTCGAGCGGACGGTGATCGTGGTGACGAGCGACCACGGCGAGATGCTCGGCGACTGCGGGCTGTGGGAGAAGTTCGTGCCGCACCAGGGCTCGATCGCGGTGCCGCTGATCGTCGCCGGGCCGGGCGTGGCGACGGGGCGGTGCGACGGGCCGGTGAGCTTCCTCGACCTGCACGCGACGGTGCTCGCGCTTGGCCAGGCGGCGCCGATCCAGGGGACCGACAGCGTGTCGCTCGTCGCGGCGCTCGCGGATCCGGCGGTCCGGCCGCGGGAGGTGGCGTTCTCGGGACTCGGGCAGTGGCGGATCGTCTTCGACGGGCGGCACAAGCTCGTCGCCGGCTGGGAGCCGGGGGCGGCGCGGCGGGAGATGGAGGACGCGCGCTTCGATCCGGGAACCATCGACGGGGCGCTGCTCGTCGAGCCGGCGACCGACCCCTGCGAGACGCACGACCGCGCCGGCGAACGGCCCGAGGTCGCCGCGCGCCTCGGCGCGCGTCTCGCGGCGAACGCCACGCGCCCCCGGCCGGTCGCGGCCGGCGCGGTTCCGGCCTGAAGCGGATGTGGCGCCGGGACTATCGCGACATCGCGGCCGGCGGGTTCTTCGTCGTCGTCGGGCTCGCGGCCGCCGTCTACGCGGCGACCCACTACGCGATGGGGAGCCTGCGCAACATCGGGCCGGGGGCGTTTCCGGCCGGCGCCGGGGTCGCGCTCGCCGTCTTCGGCCTCGCGACGCTGGTGCCCGCCCTCGGCCGCGCCGGGGTGCGCCCGACCGTCGAGTGGGACGTCGCCGCGGCGGTGCTGGCGTCGGTCGCGGCCTTCGCGCTCGTCCTGCCGGGCTTCGGGCTGGTGCCGGCGACGGTGGCCCTCGTCGTCGTCTCGCGGCTCGCCGACCGGCGGGCGCGGCCGGTGGGGACGCTCGTCCTCGCCCTCGGCCTCGGCCTCCTCGCGTGGGCGGTGTTCGTGCTGGCCCTCGGGGTGCCGCTCGCCGCCTTCCGGTGGCCGTGATGGAGCCGTGAAGGAGCGATGATGGAGAACGTCCTCGCCGGGCTCGCGGTCGCCACCTCGGCGTCGAGCCTGCTCTATTGCCTCGTCGGCGTCAGCCTCGGGATGCTCGTCGGCGTGCTGCCGGGGATCGGGCCGCTCGCGGCGCTGTCGATGCTGTTTCCGTTCACCTTCCACCTCGACGCCACCCAGGCGCTGATCATGCTCGCCGGCATCTGGTACGGGACCGCCTACGGCAGCTCGACCGCGGCGATCCTGCTCAACGTGCCGGGCGAGGCGTCGTCGGCGGTGACGAGCCTCGACGGCTATCCGATGGCCAAGCAGGGGCGCGCCGGCGTCGCGCTCTTCGTCGCGGCGCTGTCGTCGCTCGTCGGCGGGAGCATCGGCATCGTGGTGCTGATGGCGTTCGCGCCGGCGATCGCCGAGTACGCCATCGAGTTCGGGCCGACGGAGTACTTCGCGCTGATGCTCCTCGGGCTGGTGGCGGCATCGTCGATGTCGACGGGCTCGATGGTCAAGGGGCTGGCGATGGTCGCCTTCGGGGTGCTGCTCGGGACGGTCGGCACCGACCTCTCGACCGGCGCCTACCGCTTCGTCTTCGGGGTGCCGAAGCTCGCCGACGGCATCGACATCGCGGCGCTCGCCATGGGGCTCTTCGGGATCGCGGAGATCATCATGAGCGTGCGGCCGGCCGGCGCGGCGACGGTGAGCGCGAAGGGGATCACGCTGCGCTCGATGCTGCCGACGCGGGCGGAGCTGCGGCAGAGCGGCTGGCCGACGCTGCGCGGCTCGGCGATCGGGGCGTTCTTCGGGACGCTGCCGGGGACCGGGCCGGCGATCGCGACGTTCTTCGCCTACGCGGCGGAGAAGCGGGTGGCGCGCGATCCGTCGCGCTTCGGGCGCGGGGCGATCGAGGGGGTGGCGAGCCCGGAGGCGGCCAACAACGCCGCGGTGCAGACGGCGTTCATCCCGACGCTGATGCTCGGCATCCCGGGAAGTGCGGCGATGGCGATCATGATCGCCATGCTGATGATCCAGGGGATCGCGCCCGGGCCGACGATCATGACCCAGGCGCCGACGCTGTTCTGGGGGCTGGTGATGAGCTTCTGGATCGGCAACCTCATCCTCTTCGCCATGTCGGCGCCGCTGATCGGCATCTGGGTGCGGCTGCTGACCATCCCGTTCGGGGTGCTCTACCCGGCGATCCTGATGTTCATCTGCATCGGGGTCTACGCCGTCGACAACAGCGTCTTCGACGTGTGGATGGTGGTGGTGATCGGGGCGTTCGGGTGGCTGGCGCGGCTCGCCGACCTGCCGGCGGCGCCGATGCTGCTCGGCTTCGTGCTCGGGCCGATGATGGAGGAGCATTTCCGCCGGGCGCTGATGCTGTCGCGGGGGGATCTGACGACCTTCGTGACCCGGCCGATCAGCGGGACGGTGATGGCGCTGATCCTCGCCGTCGTCCTCCTCGCGGCGTGGCGCGCGTGGCGGGGGGCGCCGCGGCTGGCGCTCGGGGAGGAGGACTGATGGCGGGGTTCGAGGGCTTCGTCCGGGCGGACGGCGGGGTCGGGGTGCGCAACCACGTGCTGGTGCTCGGGGTGAACGGCCTCGCCGTGCGGGTGGCGGAGCGGATCGCCGGGGCAGTGCCGGGGGTGGTGTGCGTCGCGTCGCGGGACGGGCGCGGGCAGGTCGAGCCCGACATCGCCAGCCACCGGGCGCAGATGCTCGGGCTCGCGCTCAATCCGAACGTCGGGGCGGTGCTCGTCGTCGGCGTCGACGAGGAGGCGACCGAGGGCTATCGCGCCGCGATCGCCGCGGCGGGGCGGGCGGTCGCGGCGGTGAGCTTCGCGGAGACCGGCGAGGACGTCCTCGGGGTCATGGACCTCGGCTGCCGGCGGCTGGCGCGGCTCGTCCGCACCGCGTCGGAGGCGCGGCGCGGGCCGGCGTCGCTCGCGGCGCTGACCGTCGGGGTCGAGTGCGGGCATTCGGACGCGACCTCGGGCGTCGCCGGGAACCCGGTGGCCGGTGCGGCGGTGGACCGGCTGGTCGATCTCGGTGCGACGGTGATCGTCGGCGAGACGGTCGAGTGGCTCGGGGCGGAGCACCTGCTCGCGGCGCGGGCGCGGACGGCGGAGACCGGGGCGGCCATCGTCGCGGCGGTCGCGGCGCGCGAGGCGATGGTGGTGGCGAGCGGGGCGAGCCTCACCGGCAACAACCCCGGCGAGGAGAACATCCGCGGCGGGCTCTCGACGATGGAGGAGAAGGCGCTCGGGGCGGTGGCCAAGGCCGGGTCGCGGCCGATCGACGGGCTGCTCGGGCTGACCGAGCGGCCGAAGGGGCCGGGGCTGTGGCTGATGGACGGGCCGGCGTTCTCGCCGGTGTCGATGACCGGGTTCGCGGCGGTGGGGGCGCAGCTCATGCTGTTCACGACCGGGCCGGGGAACAGCTTCGCGAGCGCCATCGCGCCGACGATCAAGCTGACGGCGAACGCGGGCACGTCGGCGCGGCTGACCGAGCAGATCGACTTCGACGCCAGTCCGGTGTTTCGGGGCGTGGAGACCGCCGACGCCGCGGCCGGGCGCCTGCTCGGGCTCGTCGGGGAGATCGCCGGGGGCACGCTCACCTGGGCCGAGGCGCTCGGCGAGGGGCTCGAGGTGCCGACGCGGCTCCGGGGGTCGCTCTGATGGCGCGGCTCGGCGGGCTCCTCGTCTACCTGCGGACGATGGCGGTGTTCGCGCTCGCCTGGTACGGGCTGTCGGTGCTCGTCGGGAGCCGGCTGCTGCTGCCGTCGCCGCTGCTGGTGCTCGACGCGCTGCGGCAGTCGGCGATCGACGGCGAGCTCCAGCGCAACGCCGGGATCAGCCTCTTGCGCCTCGTCATCGCGGTCGGGGCGGCGGCGGTGACGGCGATCCCGCTCGGCATCGCCATGGGGCTGAGCCGGGCGTGGCGCGACGCCCTCGACCTCCTCGTCGAGATGCTGCGGCCGATCGCCGGCATCGCCTGGATCCCGCTCGCGCTCTTCATCCTCGGGATCGGCAACCGGCTGCCGGTGTTCATCATGTTCTACTCGGCGTTCTTCCCGCTCGTCATCGGAACGGCGGCCGGGGTCCGCGAGGTCGATGCGCGCCTGCTCGCCGCCTCGGCGACGATGGGCGTGACCGGCGCGACGCGCATCCGCCACGTCGTCCTGCCGGCGGCGCTCCCGGCGATCATGGTGTCGCTGCGCCTCGCCGTCGCCGCCTCGTGGACGGCGGTCGTCGCCGCCGAGCTCGTCGGCGCGCCGAGCGGCCTCGGCTACGCGATCGAGTACTACCGCTCGATGCTGGCGACGCCGACGGTGATGGCCTTCATCGCGGTGATCGGCCTGCTCGGCTTCGCCACCGACGCCGGCCTCCGCGCCCTCGAGGCGCGGCTGATGCCGTGGGCGCGGGACGTGCGGCGATGACCGCGCTGCGCCGCCTCGCCCTGCCGCTCGTGCTCCTCGTCGTCTGGGAGGTCGCGGTGACGCTCGCCGGCTCGCCGCGGGCGCCGAAGCCGTCGATGGTGGCGGTGAAGGCGGCCGAGATGCTCGCCGACGGGACGCTCGTCGCCGCGCTGGCGACGAGCCTCGGGCGGGTGTTCGGCGGCTTCGCGCTCGCGACGGCGCTCGCGGTGCCGCTCGGGCTGCTCATGGGCACGGTGCGGCCGGTCGAGCGCAACCTCGACCCGCTGGTCGAGAGCTTCCGGCCGATCGCGGCGATCGCCATCCTGCCGCTCGTCATCCTGTGGATCGGGACCGGCAATCTCGCGGCCGTGGTCATCGTCGCCTATGCCGCCTTCTTCCCGATCCTCGTCAACACCGTCGCCGGGGTGAAGCGCATCGACCCGAACTTCCTGCGCGCGGCGCGGACGATGGGCATCCCGGCGCTGACGCGGCTGCGCACCGTCGTCCTCCCGGCGGCGCTGCCGTCGGTCCTCGTCGGCATGCGCATCGGTCTCGGCATCGGCTGGACCGCGATCATCGCCGCCGAGCTCGCCGTCGGCGCCAAGGCGGGAAGCTCGGGGGGGATCGGGCAGATGATGTTCGTCTTCTACGCCTACTCGATCCAGCTCTCGGGCATCGTCGTCTGCATGGCCGCGGTCGGCGTCGTGGCGATGCTCCTCGACCGCAGCCTCAGCGCCCTCCTCGCCCGCGCCTTTCCGTGGAGTCGCGCATGACCGACCCGAAGATCCGCCTCCAGTCCGTCGGCAAGGTGTTCGGCGAGGGCGACAAGGCGTTCGTCGCGCTCGAGGACCTCACGCTCGACATCCGCCCGGGCGAGTTTCTCGCCATCGTCGGTCCCTCGGGCTCGGGCAAGACCACCGTGCTCAACATGCTCGCCGGGCTCGACACGCCGACCTCGGGCGCGATCGTCCTCGACGACCGGCGGATCGCCGGGCCGGGGCCGGACCGCGGGGTGATGTTCCAGGACTACGCGCTGTTTCCGTGGCTGACGGTGCGCGGCAACGTCGGCTTCGGCCTCGTCCACGGGCCGGCGGGGGCCGGCCTCGACCGCGGCGAGCGTGCGGCGCGGGTCGAGCGGGTGATCGAGCTCGTCAATCTCCGGGGCGCCGAGGACCGCTATCCCCACCAGCTTTCGGGGGGGATGCGCCAGCGGGTGGCGCTGGCGCGGCTCATCGTCAACGAGCCCGAGATCCTGCTGATGGACGAGCCGCTGGCCGCGCTCGACGCGCAGACCCGGCTGGTGCTCCAGGACGAGATCCTGCGGATCTGGCGGCAGGACCGGCCGGCGGCGGAGCGGCGGACGGTGGTCTTCATCACCCACGGCATCGACGAGGCGATCTATCTCGCCGACCGCGTCGCGGTCCTCGGCAGCCGCCCGGGGCGGCTCAAGGCGATCGTCGACGTGCCGCTCGCCCGCCCGCGGGGGGAAGAGACGCGGACCTCGGCCGCCTTCGCCGATCTCTCCCGCTCGATCTGGGAGCTGATCCGCGAGGAGGCGATCCGGGCGACGGTGGAGTGACGGGCAGTGGAACCAAGGGAGGAAAACCATGACACGGGAGCCTGAAATGACCGGATGGAACGGGCCGCGCATCGGCCGCCGGACCTTCGTCGCCGGCGCCGCTGCCGGGGCGCTCTTCGCGCCCGCGATCGTGCGGGCGCAGGGCTCGTCGGCGAGAGTGTCGGTCGGACGCCAGCCGTGGGCGGCGGGCAACTCGCCGATCACCCAGAAGATGATCGACGACGGGTTGTTCGAGGCGGCGGCGAAGGAGCTCGGCGTCGACCTGACCGTCGACTGGCGCGACTATCCCTCGGCGCTGCCGCAGGTCGAGGCCTTCCTCGCCGGCGA